>CAZKCX010000064.1:0-15832 GCA_964550865.1 uncultured Planctomycetales bacterium | reverse complement strand
GGTGGGCCACCCATCGGCTGGACGCCCATCGAATGCGTTGCGACAGAACACTAGGACGGCAGCTTCGGCGGATCCATCTTCGGATACTCACCCGAGAGCGCCTTGAGGAACGCCACCAGGTCCTTCTTGTCCTTGTCGGTCAGCTTGGCGGCCTTTATGGCCTTGAACAGCGTCGACAGGTGCTTGTTGTCCTTGCCACCCTCGGCCATGATCGCCACCGCCTCCTCGAGCTTCTCGACGCTGCCGTCATGGTAATAGGGATAGGTTGCCGCGATCTCCCGCAGGTGCGGGACGCGGAACGCGCCCATGTCGCTGTCCTTGCCGGTGACCTTCTTCCGGCCGGGGTCGGGCTCCTTCTTGTCCATGCCGATGCCGGCGTTGTAGAACTGGCCGTTGGAGAAGGTCGGGGGCGTGTGGCAGGTCGAACAGCTGCCCTTGCCGGTGAAGACTTCCAGCCCACGCTTCTGCGCGTCGGTCAGGGCGTTCTTGTCGCCCTTCTCGAACTTGTCGTACGGGCTGTTGCCGCTGAGGACGGTTCGTTCGAAGGCGGCGATGGCCTTGGCGACGTGTTCGTTCTCGATCTTCTCCACGCCGAAGACCAGCTTGAACTGCTTCTTGTACCAGTCGATCTTGACGAGGTCGTCAAGGACGAGGTCCATCTTGTTGCCCATCTCGATGGGATTCTCGATCGGCCCGAGGGCCTGGGCCTCGAGCGTCGGCTCGCGGCCGTCCCAGAACTGGCTGGTCATGTAGGCCGCGTTGATGACCGTTGGGGAGTTGCGGTCGCCCTTCTGCTCGTGGATGCCCACGCTCGTGGGCTTGTGCTCGGTCCAGGCCATCTTCGGATCGTGGCAGGTCGCGCAGGAGATCTTGTTGCTCTTGCTGAGCCGCGTGTCGAAGTAGAGCATCTTGCCGAGCTCGACCTTCTCCTTGGTCATCGGATTGTCTTCCGGCACCTTGACCGGCGGGAGTCCGAGGGGCACGTCGATCTCCATCGGGGTACCGCCCGCCTTGCCGACGGATTCCTCTCCCTTCGGGGCCTTGGGCTCCTGTGATTTCCCACAGCCCGTGCCCAGGGTGACCACGGCGATCATGGATAGCGAGATCCCTGCCGCGCACGTCCATCGTCTCAGATTCATGGGGTAGGCTCCTCCTGTTCCAGCTCGCCCTTCCAAAGACATCGAGAAATGGCCGTTCCCGTGCCGGCACGACCGGTCACAACGGTACCCTCCGGGCAAGGGGCTTTCAAGCGCGAGGCGGGGGGCACCGTCCAGGAGGGTGCATCAAAGGGATCGTTGCAGGGATGCCGTGTAGGGCGCGAACTGCCCGAGCCGCGAGATTCATCTCGCGCGGTCCATCTCCGCGCAGCATGAATGCTGCGACTCGGGCAAGGGATACGCCGCATGTGCACGGGGATGCCCGTGCAACCCAAATCGAGATGCACCCCGTCCAGGAGGGGCGAATCGGGCATCACCCCGACTCGGGCTTCGGTCGACCCAAGGCCCGGGCCGCCACGGAGAGCCATTCGTTGCACTGGTCGATCAACCGGGAGTCCGTCAGGATCTCGCGGCTGCTGAGCAGGTGCCGCTCGGCCTGCTCGAAGTTCCCCAGGTACTTGGCGTAGATGACGCCGAGCATCAAGCGAACCTGCTCGTGGTTCTCGCCGCGGGGATAGTGGGCCAGGTATTTCTCGTAGGCCTCGACGGCCTCGGCGTGTCGACCGTTTCGCATGAAGTGGCTGCCCAGATCGAGCTGATTCTGGCGCGCCAGGACCTGCTTGGGGTCGCGACCGATGAGTTGGCGATACTTCTCGGCCGCGGTGTCATAGTCTCGGCGTCGGATGGCGTCGGAGATCTCTCCCCGCAGCTCGACCACGGCGTCGAATCCATCCGGAGTGCCCTCCTCGGTTTCCTCGGCCGACGACGCGCGGCGGGCGGGCGTCCTTGCCATCATACCGTAGCAGGCCTTCTCCTCCGCGTGCGGATCCTGCGCCACCGCCTGCGCGAACGCCCGACGCCGCCGCGCCCGATTCCACAGCGCGAGCAGATCGAATTGATCGCGAGGCACCGCTCGGATCCACAGCAGGAACATCGCGATGGCGAAGCCCGCCACATACCCCGCGATGTGTGCCGAATAGGCGACGGCACCGGCGCCGCCGAACATCGGCGCGATCAGGTTGTCGTACACGATGACCTTCGCGACGATCAGAATCATGCTGGGCAGCTCGAAGTAGCCGATCACGAAGAACCAGTAGAAGAAGCTGGTCCGGCTTCGAGGGAAGAGCACGAGGAACGCCGTCGTCACGCCCGCAATCGCCCCGGACGCCCCCAGCATCTCGGCGCTGTTGATCATCATGTAGGCGATCCCGGCGATGACCCCGCACGTCAGATAGAACAGCAGGTACGGGATGTCCCCCATTTTCGCGTTCACGCTGTTGCCGAAGACCCACAGGAACAGCATGTTTCCCAGCAGGTGCTGCCAGCCGTCATGGAGGAACTGGTAGGTGAAGAGCTGATAGACCTGCGGCTCGGCCCCGTGCAGCATCAGGCGCATCGGCATGAAGATGCCTCGCAGCGGCCCGTCGCTGGCCACGGCGAAGTCGTACGTGAACAGGAACAGCGCAACGTTCACGCCGATGAGCGCGTAGTTCGCCATCGGCGTGGCGCGGATCGGACTGTCTGTACGCAACGGAATCAGAAGCATGGCGCGTGCCCGGTCGGCCTGCCGGTCCGGGGCGGTCTCTGCCGTCCATCGAATTCTAGCCCATTCGCCGGACCGACCCAAGCCCCGGTCGCGGAGGGTTACGCCTTGTCGTCCTGATCGAGCTCGAAGGCGGCGTGGATGGCCTGGAGGGCCTTCTCCCCGTCCTCCTCCTGGACGACACAGGAGACGACGATCTCGCTCGTCGAGATGTTCAGGATGTTCACGCCCGCTTCCGCCAGGGCACTGAAGACACGCGAGGCCACCCCCGTGTGCGAACGCATGCCGATCCCGACGACGCTGACCTTGACGACGCTGTCGTCCGTCTCCACGCCCCGCAGGCCGAGCTCCGAGACGAGCTGATCGGCCACCACCCGCGCTTCGGAGAGATCGTCCTCGGCCACGGTGAAGCCGATATTGGCGCGTTGGCCGTCCTCGTAGATGTTCTGGATGATGTCGTCCACGACGATCCGGTGCTGTGCGATCCGCGCGAAGATTCGCGCCGCCACGCCCGCCTCGTTCGGCACCCCCACCAGCACCACGCTCGCCAGATCCCGCTTCAGCGCGGCCCCGCGAACGACGACCTCTTCCATTCCCTTCGTCTCGGGCATGATCATGGTCCCCGGACTATCCGTCAGACTGCTTCGCACATGAATCGGCACGTTATACTTCCAACCGAACTCGATGGCTCGGTTGTGCATGACACCCGCACCGAGCGATGAGAGCTCGAACATCTCATCGTAGGTGATCTCGCTGACCTTCCGCGCCTCGGCCACGATCCGCGGGTCGGTCGTGTAGACGCCATCGACGTCGGTGTAGATCTCGCAGGCGTCGGCCTTCAGGACGGCCGCCAGCGCCACCGCCGTCGTGTCCGAGCCGCCCCGGCCCAAGGTGGTGATCGCCCCGTCCTCGGTGATGCCCTGGAAGCCGGCCACGATCACGACCCGGTCCGCCTCGAGCTCGGAGTGAATCCGGTCCGCATCGATCTGCTGGATGCGGGCGCGGGTGTGGGCGGCGTCGGTGATCAGGCCCACCTGGCCGCCGGTGAAGCTGATGGCCTCATAGCCGGCCGCATCGATGGCCATCGCCATCAGGGCGATGCTCACCTGCTCGCCCGTGGTCAGCAGCATGTCCATCTCGCGGCGCGGCGGAGACGGTGTGACGGCGTTCGCCAGGGCGATCAGCTCGTCCGTGGTCTTGCCCATGGCGGACACGACCATGACGACCTGGTTCCCCTCCTTCTTGGCTCGGATGGCGCGGCGAGCGGCGCGTTGGATCTTGGTCGCGTCCGCCACGCTCGTGCCGCCGAATTTCTGGACGATCAATCCCATCGTCATGCTCGCTGTGCTGTCAATTCCCTCGAAAAGTCGCAGGCTCCGACCGCGAGGACCGCGAACCGGTCCACGCCGATCTGTCGCGCCTTGCCCCGCAGATCCGCCGCTTCCGGTTCCGGAACGGGATCACCGGCGGTCGGCTCATGGAGCCACGTGACGCGCGGATGCTCCTGTCGTCGGGCGTCCCGAAGCTCGACAAGCTGCTTCAGGAACAGCAAGGCCCGCCGGTCGGGTGTCGTTCCCGGCGTCACGGCGTCGGACCGGGTCCGAATCTCCAGCTCGCTCAACGGCGCCGACAGGACGTGGTGAATCGCGGACATTCCCGTCGGGCTCTCCCCGTCGACCTGCAACACGATTCGGCATTCCGGCGCGTTCGTCCGCACCTCCCGCAACCACTGCCACATGCCGTCGTCCGGGGGAAAACCGTGGAGGAGCCGAAGCTCCAGGCGATCGAGGTGGTTCTCCCAACCACGACCCACCTCTTCGAGCCTGGCTCGGGCGACGTCCGGGTCAAACCCCTCCCCGACATCGATCCGGATCCGCTCGGGCGGCGCATGGCCTCGGTTCCCAATCGCCCCGGAGGGACCCGACCGCATCGGGGCCTCCGCTCGGGCGGACGGGGGTCGCCGCGTCGCGCCCACACTTCGACGGATCTCTTCCAGCCGGCTCGCTTCCCTGCGTCCCATCGGTGTCTCCATTCACGCCGGGCCGACAAGCCCGATCATCCTATCCGGCGAAGCCCCCGAAGGTCAAAACGCCCAACCGGGCAAGGGCCGACCTCCCTCGGCCCTCGTACGAGGAGTGATCTCGAACGGAGTTGTCGTGTCGATGCCCCGGCGACGACGCGCCGAAGGCCGGGCGACGATGTGTCCGATTCGCAGCGTTCCTGCGGCGCGGGGGACGAAGAGCACGCGCGAGGAAGACCGCGGCTCGACATGCTTCAGATCTCTGCGAACTCCCACTCCACCTGCTCCAACCGGCGTTAGAGCTCCGATTCCGGTCGGTCGACACCCTTGAGCTTCGGGGTAATCTGGGCCACCTCATCCCCGCGGAGCACGAACGTGGCGTCGATCGCCTTGTCCTCACACAGATCGTGCAGGACCTCGACGATCTGCGAGTACGTCAGCCCCAACCCGCAGTAGTTCCCGTCGGCGTCCTTCGTAGGCTCCCGACCCAGGCGGGCGATCAGCTCGGCGACCTCGGTCGAGCTGCGGATCGGCGTGCTCACCGTTCCCGTCGACGGGATCTTCCGCACAAGGCGCAGCTTGGCCGCGTTCCGGTCCGCGGTGATCGTTACCAGGTCCGTGCGGTGGAAGTAGTACACCGGTGTCTGGCACCGCATGCCATTGCCGAAGAGAACGATCTGCTGGCGCCCCGCCCGGGAGGCCGTGATCAGGTAGTTGCTCTTGGAAGGAACCACGTCCAGAAGAAATCCCCCGTCCTTGCCGACCCGGTACGAACGGATCGACGGATCCCGCTGCTGACGGAGCGCCTCATACGCCAGCTGACGGACCTTCTGGTCCGCGTCGTCCAATAGCGGGCGCAGCGCAAGGACGATTCGCGTCTGTTCCTTGGCAAGGCCCATCTCCTCGACGGCCAGCTCGCGGTACGGGCTCTCCGGATCGTTGGCGTGTCGGGCCAGCACGTCGATGGCGAGGTCGTCGCCGACGCGCAGACCCGCCCGGCCGACGAAGTAGCTCACGCCCCGGTCTTCGTGGGCGTACAGCTTCCGGTACGTCGGCACCGCGGTTCGCCCCATGCCCTCCAGCGCAAGCGAGATATCGTTCAAGGGCGCGTCCGGCTGAACGGCCTCCTCGCACAGCTCCCGCAGGCGGAGGTCGTGGAACGAGGGCGTCGAGGGTACGAACAGGTGCGTGATGAGGTCCAGGAAGTGGGGCTCCCGATCCCACCAGGCCTTGGGAACGTGCAGATCGATCGCATGCGGGCTCAGGGCGTCCGCCGTCTTGCGAGGCTCGACGCCGAACTGCCGGTTCACCAGGTGCATCAGTCGCGTGGCGATGGCGGCCGACGGATCGGTCAAGACCAGTCGGAGCCGACGATCCTTGAACGTCTTGCCCCCGCCGATGACCCGTCCCTCCCGCGGATTGGTCTTGGTCGCCGCGCCCTCCTTCAGGCCGAACGGGTTGATGAACACCTGCCCCCCGCCCTCGCCGAGGACCCGTCCCTCGACCGGTTGGTTGTTCGCCCAGAGCTGGAGCGTGCAGGGCATGAGCCAGCCGCCCTCGAGGGACGTCACGTCCGTCCCCTCCAGGGTACGGACCGTCAGGTCAAAGACGGTACCCTTGTGTGCGGCCGCCGGGATCTCCCCGTACACCAGCACGACGGCCGTTGCCTTGCTGTCGAGCAAGTTGTCCGGCTTGAGATGCTTCATCGACTCCGCGTCGCTGCCGAGGCGGTAGCGTCGTCGCATCTCTTGGAGCATCTGCTCACGAATAGGTCGCGGGCACTGTCGCGTCCCGTTCTCGCCCAATCCGACGACCAGACCGTAGCCGCCGACCGACAGCCGTCGCAGGCCCTCAATCCACGCGTACTGGCCGATCGTGTCTCGCAGCGCCGCCGATTTCTCACGCGGGTCCTCCTCGTGAAGGACCGGCTCGGCGGGCGAGACGTCCTTGCCCTCGTCCTTGCCGAACCACTCGGTCTGGCCTTCCGTGCCGCACCCGCACGCAAGCCACAGACCGGGGCTGAGACACGTCAGCACGCAAAGGGACAATAAGAGTCTGATTGAGGCGGGCATTGAGGCGTCCTCCTTGACCGCATCCGGTGCGTATGGCCGATTCAGGGATGCGGCCTGTCGCATCGGAGTCCTGTCTCCACAGGGAATCTCCTCGCTCTAGTCCTGTTGATCGGCAAAGGGGTGGCGTTTTCTGCACTGGCGCCGCGGATTCCGCCAGGCTCCTGCCGGCAAACGACCACGGGATGCCGGGAGGGTGCCAGGCCGGAAGGGGTCCGTTCTACCGCGCGGCGCGCTTTCGGTGTGTTGGAAAGTACTAAATATCCGCTTGGCACAAGGCCGAGAGGATCGCGCGGAGGTCGTCCTCGGTGACCTCCTTCGGGTTGGCCTTGAGCGAGCCGGAGGGCATGGACTCAGACACAATCGTGTCGAAGTCGTCTGGCTTGAGACCGTTGTGCCCCAAGGCGGTCGGAATATCGAGCTTCTCCAGCAGGCCGTCGACGAACTCGGCGGCGTCCCCGCCGACGACGTGGCTGATGCGATCGTACTTCACCCGCGCGACGTCGCGGTTCAGGCGCATCACGTGCGGGAGGAGGATCGCGCACACTTCGCCATGGGGGATTCCGTATCGAACCCCAAGGGGATGCGCCAAGCCGTGTACGGCCCCCAGGCGTGCGTTGGCGAAGGCCATCCCGGCCGTCAGGCTGCCGTAGGACATCGCCTCGCGGGCGTCGATGTCCTCGCCGTCCTCATAGGCTCGAATCAGACTGCCGACGATCAGCCGGATCGCCTGGAAGGCCAGCCCATCGGTGATGGGCGTGGCGTGGATGGACCAGAACCCCTCGATGGCCTGCGTCAGGGCGTCCATCCCGCTCCGCGCGGTGACGGCCGGTGGCAAGGGCACGGTCAGCTCCGGATCGACGAGGGCCACCCTCGGGTAGAGCACGTCGCCGCGAATGCTCTGCTTGATCGGCTCGGCGCCTGCGCTCAGGACGCTGTTCCGCGTGACCTCCGCGCCGGTGCCGGAGGTCGTCGGGATGGCGATGATCGGGACGCCCTCCCCGGGCAAGGGCTCGCCGTGGAAGTGCGCGGCGCAGCCGCTCTCGCTGAGGGCGAGCCCGCCGATGGCCTTTGCCACGTCGATCACGCTGCCGCCGCCCAGGCCGATCACGAGGTTGCCGCCCTTCTCGCCAAGCGTGCTCCGTCCCGCGTTCACGGTATCTACCGTCGGCTCGGGCGGGACGTCGTCGTACACGGAGGCCTCGCAGCCCGCCTCCCGAAGGATCTCGATGGCGCGGTCGAGGATGCCGGCCTCGCGCATCGCCCGACGACCGGTGACGAGCAACGCCCGTCTACCCAGGCGAGCGGCCTCGTTGCCCAACTCCGCCAGGCAGCCCCTTCCGGTCACGATCTTTTCGACGGTTCGAAATGTGGATGCCATGCCTTCACTCCCTGGACTGCCTGTAATGAAGTTGGACCAGTGTGGCACGGCCGCCTCGAGGCTACGCTACGCTTCGCCGTCATAAGCCCGGCCGTGGCCCGCAGAAGCGCCCAGCCGAGGGCGGCTGGGCCACAAAGGCAAAGCCGCTCGACTGTTCCAACACGGCTGCAAAGAGCTTCGCGTCCTCCGGCGCGATCATTCTGGGATGCGATACACGCAGTAGCGCTCGTTCTCGTAGACCTGTGAAAAGCGGAGCCGGTCATGCCGACTCGTAACGACGAGGTACACGCCACCGGGCTGATCGGCCACGTCCGCCGCCACCCGTTGGAAGTCCGCCTCGCGGAGGGCGAGATACGCCTCGATCTTTGCGCGATACGAGCGCTTCGTCTTGGCCACGTCGAGCATCTCCATACGACGCAACCACTCCAGCGCGAAATCGGCGTCCCAGAAGCCCATCGTGCCGTCCTTCCAGCTCCCGTAGATGCCGCGCTGGGATTGGTTGCGAAAACCGGAGAGATGCGGCGGTACGATGAAGACATCGGCGAGGTCGGTGTGGTCCCGCGCCCACTCCTGCACGTCCAGCCAGGCCGCCTCCGAGGCGTCCTGAATCGGAGGAAGACCGCCCCGCTGCACGAAGGCCCCGAGAGACAACACACCGGCAAGACCCAAGGTGCCAACGGCAAGCGGACCGCTCTGAAGGGGCCTCTCGCCGATGCCGTGGCCGAGCACCAGCGCGACGGCCATGACGAGGAACCCCAGCGCGGCGATCTGCCAACTGCCGGCCATGCCGCCGTAGAGCACGCCGACGGACGCGAACGCCACCAGCATCTTGTCGTAGACGCTCCCCGGCCGGCGAAGCTCCGTGACGAACAGGTGGGCGAAGTAGAGGATGGCGAACAGCATCAGGAACAGCGAGCTTCGCAAGAGCTGGAGCTGCATCAGCAACGGCGCGGGCTTGACCTCGGAGAAGACTGCCCCCAGGGCAAACAGGACAAGGATCCCCACCGTTGCGGCGACGAGGGTTCGATGGCGATGCCCGACGGGCCGGTGCTTCCAGCCGACGACGAAGACGAGACCCAGCAGGGCGGTACGGAAGTAGTCGTCCAGCGGCCACATCGAGGGAAAGACCGCCGGGCCGGAGCGGAGTCGATGGACCCTCATCCATTCGGCGGGCGCGTGGAACGCGTGCAGGGAGTCGGGCGAGTACATGGCCTTCCAGATCAGGATGGGACTGGACACCGCGAGCAGGACCCCGCCGCAGAGAATCATCTTCCTAATGCCGACCTCCCGCCACGCGGCGAGCAGACCGAAGCCCAGCAGGAAGATCAAATAGAAGGCCGTCAACGGGTGGATCAAGAACGCCACGCCCTGCAGCAGATACGACGCGACGTACTTCTGCTTCAGGAAGAGCCCCATCGCGAAGAGCAGAAACGGTAGGGCGGCGGACCGCGTGGTGAAGATCCCCTCGAGCGTGCACCCACCGGCCAGCGGCCCCTTGGTCGCCAAGAGAAACAGAAGCAGGGCGACCAGGGCGGTGCGACGGTCTTCGAACAGCACCATCGCGACGTAATACAACCCGACGAAGCTCGCGAGGACCGCCGCGCACTGCCCGACGAACATCAGGATCGGCACGCCGATGCCCGTGGATGTCGAGATCCCTGCCAGACCCCACCACAGCACGGTGTAGTAGTACGGCCGGACCGCCTGGAAATAGTCCGTCGGATACAGATCGGGGTTGACGTAGTAGTTAAGGATGGGCAGCGTCGACCAGTGATCGCCGATGCCGTACCGGTACTGATGGACGGCCAGGATCGAGGCCGCCGAGAAGAGCCCGATCGCGCAGGCGATCACCCACGTCGGTACGACGGCCGTACGACGCGCGGTGCGGCGATGGCTATCCGTCGAGACCGTCATCGTCGTCTCGGCTCCTCGCCCGACATTGGGTTCTGCCCACGCGGTAGCCCGTAGCACCAACGGATCCTAACCGACGCGCAGGGCGAACCGGCAATCCAAATCCGCGATGGAAGCTACTTCTACCCTTCGACGATGTCAAAGCAACTCCATGCGCGCCCATCGCCTACGCGCCGATCTGTCGGCGCAAGTCCCGAGCGGTATAATGATTGTTCGACGCCTTGGCGAGTGAGATAGGAGCTCATCCATGATCCAATCGCGATGCTCGGTCGGCACCGCGGCCCTGCTCCTGGCGGTGGCATTCTCCGTGCGCGGCACGCAGGCCGAACCGTTCGAGCACGTCGCTTCGAAGCTCACCGGTCCGATGGTGAAACCGTGGCGCGTGTTCGATCCCGACCCGGCCTACCACGGCCAATGGCTTGTCGCGGGCGACGTGGACGGCGACGGCCAGGCCGAGATCGTTACCGCGCGGCATGACAAGCAGAAGGTCACAACCGTGCTGGTCAGCAAGCTTGACGGCTCGCCGCTCTGGCGATGGGGCAAGCCAAACACGGGCGGACAGGGGCTATGGTGCGACGTGGCCGTGCAGATCTACGATCACGACGGCGACGGCCGCAACGAGGTGTGGATCAGCGTGCAAGGGCATCTGGTCGTGCTCGAGGGCAAGACCGGGAAGGAGATCCGCCGATTGCCGCTGCCGAAAGACCTGCCCGTGGCCGACTGCATCGTCTTCTGCAACCTGGCCGGAGCGGCTCGCGCCCGCGATATCCTCGTCAAGGATCGTTACCGCCAGGTCTGGGCCTACGGCGCCGAATGGAAGCCGCTCTGGCATTGGAAGCCCGAGGGGTACATGACCTGCCATCACCCGACGCCCGTCGACCTCGACGGCGACGGCCGCGACGAGATCGTCGCCGGCTACACGGTGCTCGACGAAGGCGGCAAGGAATTGTGGACGGTCAAGTCCACGAAGACGGAGCTCAAGCGCGGCCACCTCGACTGCTGTAACGTGATGGCGCTCGGCAAGCGCCCGCAGGATTGCCGCCTGGTGCTCACCTATTGCGGCGCGAATGGCATCGCGATGGTCGACGGGACGGGTAGGGTCCTATGGGAGGTGGCGGGCCATCACTTCGAGTCGGCCCAGTCGGGCAAGCTCCGTCGCGACCTGCCCGGCAAGCAGATCCTCGTGGACATCGATCACCGTCCGTTCGGCCAGGGGCCCGTCTGTGTGATGGACGACAAGGGCAACCGGCTCGGCACATGGATCACGGGCTACGGCCGGCATCATCGACTGATCGACTGGGACGGCGACGGTCTCGACGAGGTCCTCGTCGCGAACGAGCGGCGCGTCTTCGACGCCAAGACCGGCCAGTGCGTCGCCTTTCTCGGGCCGGAAGAGGTCTTCGCCGGGGAGGTCAAGCCGACGAAGGGCAACGACCCGGGACCGCTCGGTGTCGTGGGCGACGTCGACGGCGACGGCAGGCCGGAGATCATCCTGCACTCGCCCAAGCGGATCGCCGTGTACAAGAGCGACCGGGCAACCAAGGTTGCCGGCGCGCCGCTGGGCACGGGCGTGAACTTCACGTTGTATTGAGGTGTGTCGCCGGTCACGGGTAGACGAGCATGCGCGTTACTGCCGTTTCAGCGGGGGGACCCTGAAGACGCGACATCAGATGGCAATCCGCCCTGCGGACACGCGAGAAAGGACAAGCGACCATGCGTAGGCATCATGAGACGACACGACGCGGCTTCCTGCAAACAACCCTTGCGGGCCTTGCCGGTGGGGGTCTGGTCGAGAGAGCATGCGCGGCCTCGAAGGGCGCCAAGCCGAACGTCAAATGGCCCGTCGCCTGCCGCGACGCCCTGCTTCGCGAGACGGATGCGCCCGACCTCTGGACGGCCATGGACCGTGCGGGCATCCGTCAGGCGGAGGTCCTCGTCAACCGCGACGACTCGCTGCCCCATATGGCGCACGCGGGCAAGAAGTTCTCCATCGCCGGGGACGACGGGGCGAAGTGCGTTGCGGAGGAACTGACCCGGCGAAAGAAAAAGATCGCTGCATTTTGCCTGTTGAATCGGTACGACACGAAGACCGAGGAGGAGGTGGCGTGGACGATTCGCACCGCCAAGGTCGCGGCCAGGATCGGCACGCCGATCGTGCGGATCGATCTGGTCCCCGCGCGGATCAAGGATCGCGACGCGTTCGCCGACTTCTGCATCGGCATCGGCAAGCGACTCGTCGAGGCGACCAAGGACCTGCCGGTCTCGTTCGCCGTGGAGAACCACGGCACGACGAGCAACCGCCCGGACTTCCTGCGGAAAGTCTTTCACGGGATCGGCTCGAAGCGGTTCGGGCTGACGATGGATTTCGGCAACTTCTATTGGTTCGGCCACCCGCTCAGCAAGCTGTACGAGATCTACGCCGAGTTCGCCCCCTGGTCGCCGTACGTCCACTGCAAGAGCATTCACTACCCGAATCCGGCCGACCGGGAGCGGCAGCGCGATCCGGGCTGGAACTACCGCGACTGCCGTTGCCCTCTGGACGAGGGCGACATCGACTATCAGCGTGTCGCCCGAATCCTACGCAAGGCCGACTATCGCGGGGTCCTGTGCATCGACGACGAATCGCTGCGGAAGTACCCGCGGCCGCAGCGCGACGAGGTGCTCGCTCGGGACGTGAAGCTCCTGCGAACGCTATCTTGATGAACAAGCCCTGCCGCGAGGGGCCCGGTACAGATCCACTCCGAGTGTGTCTGGTTCCGCCGGCCTCAATCCATGCCTACTTCCCAGGGCAGGTCCGCAACGACACGGCGTGCGTCGTATAGGGGCGAATTCAGGCCGCGCAGGGGCGGGGCTGCACCCCGCCCCCGTTTCGCCGCTCCGGACTCGCTCAGGGCAAACGCTGAGCGTCGCTGGCCTGCGTAATCTGGTTCGTAAGGGGGATAGACGGGGAAGCCGCTCAGGCAACCTCGTAGACGGGCTGAAGGTGGGAAACGACTGGACGGTCAATGACGACGCGATTGGCGATGGTCCGCACGGGGACCGCATCGGCCTCGAGCGAGCCCGACTCGCCGATGTAGTACACCTCGCCGCACTGTCTACAGTACCGACCCCGGTTGGTGTGTCCCCGCGATACCACCGTCGGGTGGCCGCAATGGGGACAGATCACATAAACTGCCATGGTGCTTTCCTCCGGTCAGGCAGAACTTCACGCAATATCGGCCGTTCCTGCCTCCGATCTTTCGCCAACTTTAGCCTATAGACCCGCAAGATGCGGCCAGGTTTCACCAGAGACACGGAAAAAGCACTTGGGGGATACGGGGATTGGGCCGACGAAGGGCGTCAGGTGGGTACCGAGCGGGCGGGGGGAGGCGCAAGCCACCCAGGCCAAGCTAGTTGCGACTAACCTTGATGGGGGCGAGTTGGCGCCATAACGGTGCGTAATTCACGCCTCCGGGCGAAGAATTTTCCCGCGCCCATTTTGCAATACCGGGCGGAATTCTTCGTCTGTCTCCCGATCCATGGCAGAAATCGTCCGGACGATCGTCGCGTCCGATAACCAGCGGGTCTCTTCCGGCTTCCCAGCACGAGGCATTGCTATTCTATATAATACTGCGTACCATAGCTTTGCAGCTTACCCTGCGCGATTGTCCGCCAAGACCTCCCCGAACAGCTCAGGGGGCTTGACGTTCGAGACCAATCGGCGTACTTAGGATTTCGCTGAACGGGAGACCCGGTCCCCGATGCCCAGGCCGACTTGAGAACGAATGCCCGTTCGCAGGCTCCAATCGGGCCAGGGCGCGGAAGAAAGCCCCGCGGATCGGGTTATCGGATGCTCTAGTACTGCATTTCAGAAGTATCGCGACTCTAGGCCCGAGCCGCCGGATTCATCCGGCGCGGCCGCGCGGCATGAATGCCGCGGCTCGGGCAGCGGTAGTGGCGGGTGCGGTCCTGTCCATAGTCGCACAACATGTGAAATTCGGTACTAGGCTGGTTGGTCCTCTGCGAGGATGTCGAGATGACTGGAATCAAAATAGGTTGTTGTGCAAAGGGTTGCATCACATTTTCCCTCACCTGGGCCATGGGCGGTGCTGCAGTGTTCGCTGCGGGAGCCAAGAAGATGAACGAGTCGGCCCAGGAGATCCTCGACCGCGAGATCCAGCGGACCAAGCCCGACTATGTCGTCTATCGCCCCGGAAGCGTCGACGGATCGACCTTCGACACCGGAAACGAGCATTTCCTGGTCTTTGACGGGCCGGACGGCTCGCTGATGGCCGTCTGGACCCAGAGCAGCTACGAAGGCAAAGGCGACCATCGGATCATGTTCTCCCGCTCCGAGGACGAGGGCAAGACGTGGTCCGAGCCCCTGAGGATCGTCGGGCCGCGTCGACCGGGCGACGGACACATGGCGAGCTGGGGCTTCCCCATGGTGAATAGGTCCGGGCGCATCTACGTCGTCTGGAATCAGTACCAGGGCATCGACGACGTCGTCCATCAGCACACGGGCACGATGGACGCCTGCTACAGCGACGACAACGGAAAGACCTGGTCCAAGCCGCAGACCGTCCCGATGAAGCGCAGCCCCTACGACCATACCAACCCCAAGGTCCCGAGCTGCTGGATCGTCTGGCAGAAGCCCATCAAGGACCTGCAAGGCCGATGGTTCACGGGCTTTAGCCGATGGGTCAGCAAGGCGGTCCGCACCAAGCCGCACGTCAAGAGCTGGACGGCCTGGGAGACGGTCATCGAGTTCATGCGTTTCATGAACCTGGACGACAACCCCGAGCCGAAGGACATCGAGATCGAATGGTCCGACCCGGACCACGCCCTTCGCGTGCCGCACTACACGAACCCGCTGCTCAGCATCGCGCAAGAGCCGAGTCTGGTGCGCCTGCCGGACAAGCGTCTGTTCTGCACGATGCGAACGATGACGGGCATGATCTGGTACACCGTCAGCGACGACGACGGCAAGACGTGGATCAGCCCGCGGCCGCTGCTCCGTCGTGATCACGGCCTGCCCATCCTCGAGCCGCTCTGCTGCTGTCCGATCTATGAGTACGACGAGGGGAGGTACATCCTGCTGCATCACAACAACGACGGCCGTTTCCAGGGCTGCAAGCCGGAGGAGACGAGCAAGAACCGTCGGCCGGCGTTCATCGCCTTGGGCGCGTATCGCCCCGAGGCCGATCAACCCATCTGGTTCAGCGAGTCGAAGATGATCTTCGACAACGGCGGGCACGGCATCGGCCCGTTGGATCGGATCGACTGCGGCGTCTACCCGAGCGTCACGAAGCGCAAAGGGAACTACGTGCTCTGGCACCCGGATCGCAAGTTCTTCCTGCTCGGCAAGCGGATCACCGAGGAGTGGCTGAGCGATCTGACCGTGCCGACGCGGTGATCCCAGTATGTCACTGCTGTGTCAGCAGTACGTCCATCTCAAACTGTGACGGACATCGCGCGGGGCGAAAAGAGGCACGGACCTCACGGTCGAAACCGCCGGATCTCGAGCTCCTTGATTGGCTTGTAGTGTTTGTCGTTCGCGGTAACGAGGGGCTCGTTCGCCTCAATGGCGGTGGCGGCAATGAGCACATCGGCTAGACTCATCGACACGGCCAATCCGTACTCTTCCATGTAGATCGAAGCGCGGTGGCCGATGTTCTCGGTTAACGGCAGCGTGCGAAACCGCATATCAGCCAGGAACGACGCCTCCCTCAGAATCCAGCGACGCGGGACCTCTCCAGTGATCCGGCGCAA
>CAZKCX010000063.1:0-15973 GCA_964550865.1 uncultured Planctomycetales bacterium | reverse complement strand
GGCGATGGTCGGTTCTGCGTTCGGCCACCTCTACGCCGAAGGCTACCCCGAGCCCATCCTCGATCACGTGCCGCGCTTCAGCGCGACGGACGCCGCTCGTTTCGCGAGTTGGCAAAGACGACTCAGCGATCACCGCTATTACAAGGGTTGCGTGAACGTCGACATGCTGGAGCTGCTTGCCCAGCGCTACGCCGCCGAGGCGTGGTCGCGACTCGAGGGAAGCCCGCCCGCGGACCGCATCTTCGTCAACTGCCAGCCCCTCTCCGGCGCGGCCGCCAACAACGCGGTGTACGAGGCGCTGCTCGAGCCGGGCGACACGATCCTGGGCATGAAGCTCTCGCACGGCGGACATCTCACCCACGGCTCCGAGTTCAACATCAGCGGACGGCGGTATCATGCCGTGGGTTACGGCGTCGACGAGACCACGCGCAAGCTCGACTACGTGAAGCTGGTGCTGCTGGCCCGCGAGCACCGGCCCAAACTCATCATCGGCGGCACGTCGGCCTATCCCTGGGACCTGGAGTGGAACCGCCTCCGGGAGGTCGCCGATGAAGTGGACGCCTACCTCCTCGCCGACGTCGCGCACCTCGCCGGGCCGATCCTGGGCGAGGGCCTTAACAACCCACTGCCGTACGCCGATGTGGTGACGTACACGACGCACAAGGCCCTGTGCGGGCCACGCGGCGCGATGATCGTCAGCAGGGACGAGGCCATCGCCCAGGCCGTGGACGCGGCCGTCTTCCCGGGCCTGCAAGGCGGACCGCACATGGACTCCATCGCCGGCATCGCCAGGCTGTTCGAGCTGATCGTCCAGCAGCGGGAGGCCTTCGGCGCGTTTCAGCAGGCGATCCTCAACAACACGGCAACGCTCGCGCAGGAGCTGATCCATCGTGGGTTCGCGCTGGAATACGGCGGGACCAACACCCACATGGTGCTGATCGATCTCCGCGCATTCCCCACGCCGGGCGAACCCGACGTGCCCGTGGACGGCGAGATCGCCTCGCGATTGCTCGAGCTGGCGGGCATCGTCGTCAACAAGAACACGTTGCCGGGCGACGAGGCGGCGGGCGAGTCGTCGGGGATCCGAATGGGGATGCCCTGGGCCACGCAACGCGGCATTCGGCGGGAGCACATCGAGACGCTCGCCGACGTCGTCCACCTGGTTCTCCGCGGCGTCCACACGACGCGCGTATGGGTGCCGGGCAACGTGCGCCGATGCCGGGGCCGAATCGACCCGGCGATCCTTCGCCGCGCCCGCGCGATGACCGACGCGCTCCTGGAAGCCATGGACGGCACGCCCGCGCAGGCCCCGACGACAGCGGCGTTGAACGTCGAGCCTTCGCAAGAGGCGGTTCTCCTGGTTCGCGGCGACAAGGTCCGCGCGGGCCTCCAGCAGGTGATGACGTGTCATCTCGCCGACCTGGGCGAGAAGGATCCGCCCCGCCTCGGGCTGCTGCTCGACGGGCAGGCGCGCGTGATCGACAAGGCCTGCGTTTTCTGCTTGCCGAGCGAAGGGCGCGAGCAGCGCTTCGGCTTGGTCGTGAAGGCCTCCGGAGCACCGCGCGTGGTGGAATGGCTGGAGGCCTTGAGCGATGGATACGCCCTGATCGATCCGGACGATCTTCAGGCGAAGGTCGACGGTCCGATGGTCGTCGAGGACGTGACGACGACCGACCTCGGGCTGCTGCTGTCCGACGCCGCCAGAGGCATCCTGGATCGCCTTCCGGAATGCGCCGACAAGGAACTTTCGGTGGCGGAACTGGGGTTGGATCCGGAGGCGAGCGTCATTGATCCGCGCAAGACCTACTTCATCGGACAGAACGCGCTGATGGAGCAGGCCGAGCGGGATCCGGCGTTGTCCTGGCTTCTCGAGAACACCGACGCGCCGAAACGGGACTACGCATACCATCCGCCGGAGCCGGGGATCCGCAAGACGGCGTTGAACGATCTGCACCGAGAACTCGGCGCGCGGATGGTCGCGTTCGCCGACTGGGAGATGCCCGTGCACTACCGCGACGGGATCTTCGCCGAGCATCGTGCGGTCCGGACAACCGCGGGCCTCTTCGATGTCTCTCACATGGGCGTGTTCGAGATCGCCGGGCGCCACGCGACCGCGTTTCTCGAGACGGTCCTGGCCGGATGCGTGAGCCGGCTCGACCCCGGCATGGCGGGCTACAACTACCTCCTCTACCCGGACGGGACCGCGATGGACGACGTCTATCTCTATCGCATGGCGTGGGACCGCTATCTGCTTGTCGTGAACGGCGCCAACGCGGAGCGCGACTGGGACTGGCTCACCGCGGTCAACCGTCGCGACGTCGTCATCGAGCCTGCGCTGCCGGGAGGTCCGCTCAAACAGGTCGATGGCAGCGTCGAGCTGCGGAACGTGCGGGAGGCGGGGGCGGACAGCCTCGTGGACCTTGCGCTCCAGGGTCCCAAGTCCCTGGACGTGCTCTGCCGGTTGGCCGGCGATAACGATCGCGAGGCACTCCGGCAGCTCTCGATGAACGCGTGCACGACGGTCCGCCTGCACGGCGTTCGGGCAATCGCCGCGCGGACGGGCTACACGGGCGAGCTCGTGGGGTTCGAGCTGTTCGTCCATCCGGACCATGCCGTCAAGGTCTTCCAAGACCTGCTCGACGCGGGTCAGGCGGATGGCCTCAAGGCCTGCGGCCTGGGGGCGCGGGACAGCACGCGGACGGAGGCGGGGTTTCCACTCTTCGGCCACGAGCTGGAGGGCGCGCACGGCGGAACGCTGACGGAGTGCGGGTACGGATTTGTGCCGCGCTTTCACGTGCCGTTCTTCATCGGTCGCGCCGCTTACATGCGTCGCGTGACGCCGCAACGGCGCAAGATGCTTCGTCTGGCGGGCCAAGGCCGGAAATCCCTGCGACCGGGGCACATCCTTCTCAACGCCGCGCACGAGCCGGTGGGCGTCGTGACCAGCTTCGCGTTTGTCAGCGAGGCGTATGACTTCGTCGTGCTCGCGCACGTCGATGCGGCATTCGAGGTCACAACCGGTCAACGCGTCCTGGGACTGCGCGCCGGCGCTCACGACGGGGGTCGGCCTGACTCAGCGAAGCTCGTGGAGCTGACCGCGCTGACGCGTTTTCCCAGCGTGGAGGAGCGCAGGTCGTGGGCACGTCGCTACGCGCCGGAGGCGTGAGCGGCTTCACATGCGGCTACATGTACTTCTCGCGAATGGCGTGCATCTTCTGGGAAAGCTCTTCGAACCGCGCGGACCACTTGGCGGCCTCTTCGTTCTGGCCGGTCTTGCCGTAGCTCTTCCGCAGCTGATGGGCGATGAGTTGCCGGGCACGGTAGGTATTCAGCTCCAGGTCGGGATCCACGGGGCCTTCGTTGACGATCTCCCATTGCTCGAGCCAGTAGGGGATCTCCTCCTTGAGTTCCTTGGGTGTCCCCGCCCTGGGGGACATGATGCTCGTCTGCGATAACCACCAATATGCGCAGAAGTTCGGCTGAATCCGCAGCGCCTCCTTCAGATCCTTCTCGAAGTTCTCGATGTTCGATCCGACCGCGGAGACGCTCCAACGGGTCAAGGCCATCCCGAGGGCCTTGAGGAACTCGCTGGGATACTCGGCCTCGCCCTTGAGAATCCGCTGCACCAGCTTCTCGTTGCGAGGGTCCGTTCGATTCACGAGCACCGCGGCCGTTCCGTCGTCGAAGACGAGCGCCCAGCGCTTGCTGCCCATGAGCAGCCAGATCAGGCGCCAATCCTTGTGGGGCAGGATGAAGATGTTGATGTGGTATTTGCCGAGGATGCCGTTCTCGCGGGTCGCCTGCGTCACGACCTTTCGGCAGTTGCGTACCGACTCCATGAAGTGGATCGTCCGCAGCGTACCGGCCGGCTGCGTGTTGACCTCACAATGGTGGACGAAGGCCAGCGTGGCCGCGCGTTCCGGGATGAACGCCTCCCCCGGCTTCAGCCGCTTGTTCGCCACGCCGGCGGAGACGAGCCGCGGTTTTCCTCCCGCCGTCGTGATGCGTGGCGTCATGCCGCCCAGACTGCTGGAGACGGCGAATCCATACCGCAGATCCTTCGCTTGCCAAAAGACGATTGGGCTCTTGCCGAGGGCCTTCTGCTGGCCCTTGTAGATGCTGTCCAGCAGGAGCAGATGCCGCTGCACGTCGAGCACCTTGTCGCTCGTGTTCGTCAGTCGGACGAGCTGCAGACCGAAGAAGCCGCACCCGTGGCTGTACCAGGGCTGATCGCCCATGATGACCAGCCGGTACTTGGCCCGGAAGGTCGGTTCGGTCGTGCGCTCGACGGTGATGGACAGGTCGGCCCAATACTCAGTGTGCTCGATCCACTGCCATTCCTGGGTCTTGTCGGCTTCATAGAGGACCGTTCCGTCCTTCTCTTGGACCTCGATGGCGGCCTTGATGTGGCCCATCGGGACCCGACCGGATCCCATCTCCGCGACCACACCGGGATAGCGTCCCACCAGGGCCAGGATCCGCTCGTTGTTGACGATCAAGCCGCCCTTGATCCGCCCGACGCGGAGTCGTTTTCCTCCGGTATGCGGCGAGGGCGTGGTGATCTGCCACTTCGCCACCTCCTCGGAGTGGACCTGCTGGGCGCGACCGCCGCAGAAGGTTTTCAGCTCGTCGGTTCGCCACCGCGTATACCCCTCCCAGCGCCAATCGACGAAGGTTTCCTCGGGAAGTTCCTGGGCCTTCATCTGCAGCTCGAGGAAGTCGATCGCGCGCTTGGGGAACGTCTGCGAGCCGACCATGCGCATGAGCACGGTCTGTTTCGGATAGTACGGATTGTGGGCCTGGTACGGGATGAGGATCTCTTGCCAGACGAAGAAGAGACCCACGATCAGCAGGGCGACGTGCACTCCGCTGAGGGCGTGCAACCAGGAGCGGGTCCAGAGCGGGGCGTCGGCTGCGTGCAGGATCACCCGCTTGATCCGCGTCAGCATATCGTCCAACAGCGTCGCCAGCATCGGGGCGACCACGACCGTGGCCAGGGGGATGAAGCGTCGAGCCTTGAACGCCATCATAATGACGACGAGCATCAGAGCGAAATCGAACAGCCCCGTTTGCACGAGCCAGTCGCTGCTGGGGGCGGCGGGTTCGGTCTTCTTGCGTTTCTGCTTCTGCTTGCGCCGGCGAGACTCTCGGCGTGTGTCCAATGACGCCGGTGCGTGCGCCGCGTCGTCCTCGTCGGACACGCGCATCACCCGGGCCACGCCCCAGACGATGAGCGTCACGATCAGCAAGCCCATCAGAACCAGGAACTCGGTGACGCTTCCGAACCCCGTGGCCTGCTTGAAGGAGAACTCCGTGACCAGGGCCTCCCAATCGAGGATCGGGTGCCATTCCTGCACGGACAGCCAGACCTCGCTCTTCTCGACGACCAGCGGGTGCGTCAGATTGACCGGGCCGAACGGATTGGCGACGGCCGCCAACACGATCGCGATGCCGAGCGCGACGGCGAAGACCCCGAGGTGCGACCACCCCCATGGGCGCGTCCGCGGTGCGATGAGCTTGAGGAAGCCCTGTACGCCCATCCACAGGCCCATTATGGCGATTCCGAAGATGAACCCGCCGTGCATGTTAGACCAGAGACCGATGATGGCCGTCGCAACGAACGCCCAGGCGGCCGACCCCTTGTACCACCGATAGAAGACGACGATGAGGGCGGCCTCAAACAGGAGCGTGAAGATGTGCGGTCGTACGTCCAGGTAGCTCCGTCCGACCAGAATCGCGACGGCCACCACACCGGCCGCCAGACAGAAATGGGTCCCCCGGTGGACGGCGGCTCGGATCATGAGCAGCATCATGCCGAAGATCACGAGCCACTTGATCAGGACGGGCCCGGTATCGCCGAGCAACCGATGTGAGACGTAGTAGGTGGTGTGCGAGCCCCAGTTCTGGTTCAACCAGATGCGTCCTTCGGTCGTGAAGGACCACTCGTCCGGCAGGCCGATCTTGCCGGCCAGTGCGTCTCGGCCCGCGGCCAGGCTGACGAACGTGTCGCCGCCGCCGATCCGCTTGCTCCAGGCGACGCTGGCCGAGACCACAACCACAATCAGGGCGAGCCAGTTGAACCAGGGCAGGGGTCTTCTCACGTGGGTTTCCTCTCTTACGGCGCGGGCGATTCCCCAATCCAAGCCTGTATTGTAGCGGTCTTTTCGGCGATGGAAACCGGAGGAACGATGCGATCCCGGGGATCGGACATCTTCCCGAGGTTCCCGCGGTCACGTCCGGAGGTCGCCGAGGATTTGAAGGCCGCATACGCACGCGGTAGGATGTGTGAATACGTACGTCAGCCCGCGGGCGGGAGTCCTACAGAACCCGGAGATAGGCTTGCCCGGCCGCGAGTGCCTGCTCGAGGACAAACCAACCGTGTACGAGATCCGTTGGCATGGACGAGGGGGACAGGGGGCGGTAACGGCCGCCACACTCCTGGCGGAGGCCGCGCTGCTGCGCGAAGGATATGCCGGAGTCGCGGCGGCCCCGTCCTTCGGGGCCGAGCGCAGGGGCGCGCCCGTCTCGGCCAGCACGAGGATCGATACGGAGCCCATCCGCCGGCGCAGCCAGGTCACGCACCCGGACATCGTCGTGGTCCTGGACGAGACGCTTCTGGACGTCGTTGACGTCACGACGGGAATGAAACCGGGAGGAACGGTCGTTATTAACGCATCCAACGGGAGGGTGATGGACCGATTCCCCGCAACGCTCCGCATTGCCCAGTCCGACGCCACCGCTGCCGCGCAGCAGATGGGGCTGGTGGCCGCAGGGTCTGTGGTGGTCAACACCGCGATCCTCGGGGCCTTCTGCTGTGCGACGGGCCTGGTCAAGATCGAGCATATGACCGAGGCCATCCGGGGGAAGTTCGGAGGCAAGGCCGGAGACCGAAACGCCGAGGCGGCTCGAATTGCGTACGAGCAGACGACCCTCCGCGAGCCCAAGGAGACCTGATGGAAGACAAGAAGCCGCCGATGATCGGCGTCTCGCCCCCGATGGAAGGAGAGGCCGGCCAGACCGGAACCTGGCGAACCCAACGACCCGCCATCGATGCCGGTCGATGTCTGACCTGCGGCGACAAGCCGCGGGATTGTCAGCGATGTTGGATGTACTGTCCCGAGGCCGCCATCGGACAAGGTAGCCCCCCGACGATCGACTATCGCTACTGCAAGGGCTGCGGGATCTGTGCCAAGGAATGCCCCGCCAAGGCCATCGACATGCAGCCGGAAGACCAAGACTGATGCCGACCAAACCGGACCTTGCTCGGCCGACAGGCCGATCGCCCACCAGGTCGCGAACCATGAGTGTTTCTCCTTTCCATGCCATGATCGAAGATCAAGGCCTGTCTCTTCGGGGATCCCGTGCTCTTTGCATCGGCTTGGCCCTCCTCGCGCTGCTCGCGGGCATGGCGAGAGGGGAGGAGCGTGGGCCGATGCCCGTTTCGGTCTCCGAGGTCGTTCAGCGCGAGGTGACCTCCGGGCGGACATTCGTCGGCACGGTGCTCCCCACGCGAACGAGCCAGATCGGCAGTCCCGTCGCCGAGCAGGTGATCGACTTCCCCGTCAACGAAGGGGATCGGGTCGAGAAGGGCCGGCTGATCGCGCAGCTCCGCAGTCGGACGCTCGAGATCCAATTGAACGGGGCTCAGGCGGAGCTGGATGTGCGACGCCAGGAGCTTGCCGAGCTCGTAAGCGGATCGCGACCGGAGGAGATCGCGCAGGCCAAGGCCCGAATGCTCGCCGCCAAGGCCCTGATGACGTACGAGAAGACGCGTCTGGACCGATACCAGCGGCTCGCCGCGAAGGACCGCGCCGCCGAGGATGAGGTCAACGAGGCCATCTCGGCGCATGAACGAGCCGTGCAGGCCTACGAGGAGGCCAGGCAGGCGCACGCCTTGGCCGTCAAGGGGCCGCGCAAGGAACGGATCGCCCAAGCCCGCGCGCGGGTACAAGCCCAAACGGAAGCGATTCGACAGATCCAGGACGATATCGAACGGCATCGCATCCTGGCCCCGTTTGCCGGCTACATCGTGGCCGAGCATACGGAGGTCGGAGAGTGGTTGTCGGTGGGGACCCCGGTCGTCGATGTGGTTGAGCTGGATCGGGTGGATGTTCGTGCGCTCGTCCTCGAGGACTACATCCGGCACATCCACGTCGGCGCGGAGGCCCGCGTGGAGATCGGTGCGATCCCGGACCAGACGTTCTCCGGGCGCGTGGTCCACGTCGTCCCCCAGGCAGACGTTCGTTCGCGCAGCTTCCCCGTCAAAGTCCGACTCGAGAACAATTCGTTCAACGGCGGCGTCTTGCTCAAGGCCGGGATGTTCGCCAGCGTCAGCCTTCCTGTCGGCGAGAAGGCCAAGGCCTTGCTGGTCCTCAAGGATGCCGTCGTGCTCGGCGGGCGATCGCCGACGGTCTATGTCGTCCGGGGCGATGGGCAAGGAGGGCCGGAGACCGTCGCCCCCGTGCCGGTGGAGCTGGGCATTTCCGCCGACGGCATGATCCAGGTGACCGGTCAAGTGAAGCCGGGCGACCGCGTGGTCGTGCGAGGCAACGAACGCCTGCGGCCGGGCCAGGCCGTCAGGGTCGTCGGGCGAATTCCCGCCCAACGATCCGCGAATCAGGCGCCGGCGACGACGCAAGCGACGCGGTAATACGAAGGATACTGATTCGCAGGAGGAACAGGCGGGACTGACATGGGCTTGGTCGAGTGGTTCGTTCGCAATCCGGTGAAGGTGTCCGTCGGCGTGCTGCTCGTCGCGCTCTTCGGGACGATCGCGCTCACACGGATGCCCATGCAGCTCACACCCGAGGTGCAGACGCCGACGATCACTATCACGACCGATTGGCCCGGGGCCAGCCCGCAAGAGGTTGAACGCGAGATCATCCAGGAGCAGGAGGAGCAGCTCAAGGGCGTCGAGGGGATGCGGAAGATGACGTCCGAGAGCTCGGACTCGCGAGGCCGCATCATCCTCGAGTTCCTGGTGGGCACCGACATGAGCGAGGCCCTGCTCAAGGTCAACACCCGGCTCCAGCAGGTGCCCGAGTATCCCGAGGACGCGGACGAACCCGTCATCGCGACCTCGAACTCCAACGACCGCCCGATCGCCTGGTTCATTCTGAGCCAGCGGATCCCCTCCGACGAGCGCATCGCCGCCTTCGAGAAGAGGCATCCGAAGCTGCGCGAGGAGATCGAGCGGGCACGCCAGTCGCAGAGCCCGGGCCTGACCATGCTCCGGTTGCGTGAGCTGGCCGCCGAGCACGCCGAGCTCCAGGAGCTGCTCGGCGAGCGGATCGACATCCCGAAGCTGCGGCGCTTCGCCGAGGACTTCATCGAGGCCAGATTCGAACGCGTCCCCGGCGTGTCGGACTCCAACGTCTATGGCGGGCGGGAAGAGGAGGTGCAGGTCGTCGTCGACCCGCAGCGGCTAGCCGCCCGCCGATTGACGATTCAGGATCTGCGTCTCGCACTCCGAAGCCAGAACAAGGACACCTCGGGCGGGGATTTCTGGGAGGGCAAGCGACGGTACGTCGTCCGCACGCTCGGGCAGTTTCGCAGCCCCCAGCAGGTGGAAGAGGTGATCGTCGCGCATCGGGACGGCGCGCCGGTCTACGTCAAGGACGTCGCCGACGTCCGGATGGGCTACAAGAAACCCTCCGGCCTGGTGCGTCGCTACGGGGACACGGCCATCGCCATCAATACCCAGCGGGAAACGGGCGCGAACGTGCTCGAGGTGATGGAGGGGCTCCGCGAGGCCAACCGGGAGCTGAACGAGGGCGTGCTCGCCCAGCGAGGCCTCCAGTTGACGCAGGTCTCCGACGAGACGGACTACATCTACTCCGCCGTGGGCCTGGTCCGGAACAACATCTTCATCGCCGGCGTCTTGACGTTTTCCGTCTTGTTGCTGTTCCTGCGCAGCGGCCGTTCGACGCTCGTGATCGCCCTGGCCATCCCGACCAGCATCATCGGCACCTTCCTCATCCTGAACTCGCTCGGGCGTTCGTTGAACGTGATCAGCCTGGCCGGCCTGGCGTTCGCCGTCGGCATGCTCGTCGACAACTCGGTCGTCGTGCTGGAGAACATCTACCGACACTACCAGCGGGGGGAGGACGTCGTCACCGCATCCGTTCGCGGAGCGTCCGAGGTCTGGGGCGCCGTGGGGGCGAGCACCCTCACCACGCTCGCGGTCTTTCTGCCCGTTCTGTTCGTCGAAGAGGAAGCGGGCCAGCTCTTCCGCGACATCGCGCTGGCCATCAGCGGCGCGGTCGGGCTGTCGCTGATCGTCTCGGTCATCGTCATCCCGACGGCGGCGGCCAAGATCCTGCGGCGGACCCCGAAAGCCGACGAACCCTCCGTCCCCGTGGGTGCGTCACGCCGGCACCGGCTGATCCGGCTCATCCTCGCCCCGGCCGATTGGCTCGGCAACGGGTTCGTCGACGGCGTCGTCGGGATCAACGCGTGGCTCCAGCGAGGCGTGCTGCGGCGCGTCGGAACGGTGATCGGCTTCGTCGTCGCCTCGTTGGTGCTCAGCTACGTGACCATGCCGAAGGTCGAGTATCTCCCCAGCGGAAACCGCAACCTGGTCTTCGGGATCCTCCTCCCGCCGCCCGGCTACAACATCGAGCAGCTCCTGGAGATGGGGCAGTATCTCGAGGACAAGACACGCAAGTACTGGGACATCGATCCCCAATCGGCCGAGGCCCAGGACCTCGACTATCCCGCGATCTCGGACTTCTTCTACGTGGCCTTTGGTCGCCGAGCTGTCTGGGGCCTCAAGGCCGTTGATCCCCTCCGCGCGGGCGAGCTCGAGCCGCTGATCCGTGAGGTGGGGAGCACCGTTCCAGGGACCATCGCCATCGCCAAACAGTCCAGCCTCTTCGAACGTGGCCTCAGCGCCGGGCGGACCATCGACATCGAGATCGCCGGTCCCGAGCTGGAGCGGATCGTCGGGATGGGCGGGCAGGTGATGGGGCAGGTGATGCAGCTCATTCCGGGTTCGCAGGCGTTCCCCCAGCCGAGTTTGGACCTGTCCAACCCCGAGATCCACGTGAAGCCCAAGCTCGAGATGGCCGCCGAGATGGGCGTCAGGAATATCGACCTCGGCTATGCCGTCGATGCCCTCGTGGACGGGGCGTACGCCACCGACTATTTCATCGGGGGCGACAAGATCGACCTTACCATCATAGGCCAGGAGCGCTTCGCCTACCGGACGCAGGATGTCGAGCAACTGCCCATCGCCACGCCGACGGGCGATCTCGTGCCCCTTGCCGCCGTCGCCGACGTCGAGCTCGCCAGCGGCCCCGAGCAGATCAACCATCGCGAACGGCAGCGCGCGATCACGATCGAGGTCACGCCGCCGGCCGAGATCGCCCTCGAAGAGGCCATGGATCGAATCAACGCGCAGATCGTGCAGCCGATGATCGCCTCCGGGCAACTCGGCGGGCAGTACCAGATCAACCTGACGGGCACGGCCGACAAGCTCCGCGATACGTGGCGGGCCCTTCGCTTCAACATCGTGCTGGCGCTGCTGATCACCTACCTCCTGATGGCGGCCCTCTTCGAGAGCTGGCTCTATCCCTTCGTCATCATCCTCAGCGTGCCCCTCGGGGCGGTCGGTGGCTTCGGCGGGTTGTGGCTTCTAAACCGATTCGTGCTCCAGCCGCTGGACGTCCTGACGATGCTGGGCTTCGTGATCCTGATCGGCACCGTGGTGAACAACGCGATCCTCATCGTCCACCAGGCGCTCAACCACATGCGGTACGAGGAGATGGGCGTGCGGGAGTCGGTCCTGGAGAGCGTGCGGACCCGAATCCGGCCGATCTTCATGACCACGTCCACGACCGTGCTCGCCCTCCTGCCCCTGGTGCTCTTTCCCGGTGCGGGCAGCGAGCTCTACCGAGGACTGGGCAGCGTCGTGCTCGGCGGGCTCGTCGTCTCGACCCTCTTCACGCTCTTCCTCGTTCCGTGTCTCTTCACGCTGATGATGGGCGTTCGTCGAAGTGTCGCGCAACTCCTCTGGGGCCCGAAGCCATCCGCCGAACAGCCCGCTGAAGAACCGCCGCCAGCCGAGGAAGCGGCGAACACCCCTTCCGAGCAACCCGCCAGGGATCGCGCCATCGCCTCCTGACACGTCTCGAAGCAACTCGGATGTGATCCAGGGGATCTGCAAACACGTGCGCCCGAGTCGTGGGGAGGTGAACTGTGGGGGTTCAACCGGCCTGGAGGAGCTCTCGGGGTGCCTCGAGCTTCAGCTCCAGTTCGACGAGCCGTTTCGCGGTGTAGGTCGAGCCGACGCTCGTGCACGTCAGGTCGCCGCAACGGATCTCGCACGCGCGGTGATTGTGGGCACACAGCACGCGGCGGACCTTCGGCTCGCCCAACAAGACCTCGCCGAAGCGCTCGCTGCCGAGGTAGTTCGTGGCGAAGTCCCAGATCGGCTTGCCCGTGCGCAGGGTCATCGCCTTGAAGGGCAGGTGGTGCATGCCGACGACGATGTGGTCGGCCGTCCGGCGAGCCTCCGCCAGGTGAGCCCGGAGCTTCGCCAGCAGCCTCCCCGTGAAGTCCTCATCGCTCAACGGCAAGCGGACGTTGCGGCCGTCCATCCATCGCGTGGTGATCTCCAGCGTCGACCCCCGAATGTCGCGCAGGCCGTCCAAGAGCGGGCGGTGCTCGGCCAACCGCGCGGCCGCGCCGGGGGCGATCTTGGCCTGGTAAAAGCGGATGGGAATGCCCAGCTCCTCGAGGCGGAAGCTATGGTCATACCACCCCATGTTGCCGACGAAGGCGACGTCGTCTACGTACGCGGGTCCGTCGTCGAGGTAGTGCCACCCGTGCTCGCGACAGACGGCGGGGATCTCGAGCTCGTAGCGGTTGAGGCTGTCCCCTCCGCGAGGGACCCAGAGATCGTGGTTGCCCGCGACGAGGAGCTTCAAGCCGGGGAAGCCGTCGAACAGATCGAGCGCGCGGTGCATGCTCTCCAGGTCGCGACCGGCCACATCCCCAAGCAGTAGAAACACATCCGCGCCAGAGGAGCAGACGAGGCGCGCGGTCTCCTCCGTGGAGCCTTGGCTGCGTGCGATGTCGTAATGGAGATCCCCAGTTGCAAGGACGCGCATGTCGCTTTCCATCCCTCCTATGCCGCAACCCTGATCTTAGGTGCAAGGGCGGTCCGATACAAGAGAAATGTCAGAATCTGTCAAGAAACGTAACGGCTCAGGGAAGGGGAGCGATCAGGAGCCCGATGGGATCGGGACGACCTCGACGTGCATCCGGCGGCTCCGCGGGCCGTCGAATTCGGCGAAGTAGACGGCCTGCCAGGTTCCGAGGACGAGTTTAGCTCCTTGGACGAGAAGGGTTTGGGATGCTCCGATGAGCGACGATTTGACGTGGGCGTCGCTGTTGCCCTCTCCGTGGCGGAAGTTCCGGTCTGCGTGCGGCACGAGATCCGAGAGCTTGTAGTCCAGATCGCGCGTCACGTCGGGGTCCGCGTTCTCCTGGATCGTAACCCCGGCCGTCGTGTGAGGCACGTAGCAGACGCAGATGCCGGCCTTCACGCCGGAATTGGCCACGCATTCCTGGACCTTCCGGGTCACGTCAACGAACTGGCAGTGGCTCTTGGTGGGGACGTCGATGGTGGTCATCTCGATCACGCTCTCCGGTCGTCCAATCGGCTTGGACGTCGATTCTGGATTCGCTCGCACGTGGCCGGCGCGGAACGCAGGCGAGGCGTGCGTTCTCGGTCGACAGCGTATCGGCTCGTACCGTGGTCGGCAAGCAAGCTACGCTGCCACGGGACCAGCTCACCGCATCGTGAAGCTGTACAGGCTTGCATCGCGCAGGCGAAATCGCAGACGAACGGGGCGCTGTTTCGGCAGACGATCCGATTGCCTCCAACGCACGACCTGCGAGATCGAGTCGCCGCGGACGGGCGAGCAGTCGGAGCCCGCATATCCCGGCAGCGGATTGCCCTTTGCATCGAGCACCTCGACGACGAGCTTGCCGTCGGCGGCGTCGACGTTCACGAAGAGGCGGTCGCCTTTCGGCGCGATGGGTTTGGTCTCGATCACGCCCTCACGCCGGCCGGCGTCCGTCGAGACGAACCCGTCGCGTCGCCACGCCGCCCGCGCGACGGTGATCCGCTTGGTCGGCAGCGCCCCACCGTGGGTCGTCGTGATGGCGGTGTAGTAGAACCAGACCTCGTCCTCGACGAAGACCGGCGTGTTCGTGACGCCGAGGATGCATCCGGCGTCGTAGCCGTGCGGGGCGTTGGGAATGACCGGTTCGCGCTGCTCGAGCCGATGCCAGTCTCGGCCGTCCGCGCTATAGACGAGCTGGACGTGGATCGGACCGTCGTCGCGGCTCTGATAGGGCTCGGACTCCTTGAGCCGTCGCTTCTTGCGGAAGACCGTGATGAGTCCGAGCCACCGATCGCCGTAGGGGAAGGCCGACATGTTGTAGATCTCGGTCCGCTGCTCCGGCTCGGTTGCCCAGGTGTCGTCCTTCCCGTCTGCGGCCATGACCAGCTTGCGTTCCGTCCAGTGCTTGAGGTCTTTGCTCGTGGTGAGCGCCACGCTCCGTCGATGGTAGCCGCGGATCTTGGGGTTGCTCTTGTGGAAGGCGAAGTACTCGCCGGTCTTCGGGTCCTTGGCGAGCGTCATGGTGTCGTGCGATCGGAAGAGCGGCCCGAACGGCCTACCTTGCCAGTGCATGCCGTCCTCGGAAAGGGCGATTCCGCCGCCGGACTTGACGCCGTGCTTCCGCGTATAGCCGAGCATGACGTAGCGGCGCTTGGGGTCGGGATGGTTCGGCTCGACGATCAGGCTCGGACTGTCCATGCCGTAGACGATGTTGTTGGTCTTGGAGCCGTTGAACGCGTAGAGGCCGAGCTTCGGTTTCTTCCAGCGAACGCCGTCTTGCGACGTCGCATATAGGACGAGCGCGCCGCGGGCCCACGTCAGGCGCGGATCGCGCTTGCCCGTCGTCGGATTGCTCATGTACCACATGCGGAACTGGCCGGTGGACGGATCGCGGTAGACGGTCCCGTAGACGTAGACCCGCATGCCCTCCCACGGATGCTCGGGCTCCACCACGGGGTGGGGGAGCTTTCGGCAGGCATGGATCGTTCGCTTCACGTCCGTCTTGGCCGCGATGAGGTGGTCGTCCACGAAGAGCTGCGGCCCGCCGCCGATCGCAATCGCCTTCGATTCCTCCGCCTGGACTCCGCCGCCGGCCAACGCCGCCAGCACAATCCCTACTCCGAACAAGGCTCGCATGATTCGTCTCCCCATCAACCACGTCTTCGCTTCGGACAGAGGCAGCGATTATGACCGCAAACGCTCCGCCTGCCCAGCCGGCTTGCGCTGCGTCTTGCCTCCGCCGCGCCGTGTAGCTACGGTGAGATCTGATGGCTTGCGAGGAGATGCTGCCGTGGCAGAAGACGTTCAGGGGCTGCTGCACTCGATCTGCGAGGTGATCGCCGAACGCCTCGACGCCGACCGTGTTGAGACCGCCAAGCGCCGGCACGCCGACATGCTCGCCGGCCGCCCCAGCGACTACATCCCGCTGAAGTTCGGACGATCCGTCTCGGCGTCTTTCGAGTCGACCGGCTTCGACTGGCGCGAGCGATTCTACGATCCCGACAAGAGCTTGTACTGTCAGCTCAAGGACAACGTGCTTCCGCAGGCGATCGCCGAGGGCGACAACGTCCCCGGGGTCCGGGCCGACATGGGCGTGGTCAACGGCATGAGCATCTTCGGCGCGGGTTACGTCGTCCCCGAGCACACCAAGCCCGTGGTCAACCGATACGTGCCCAAGGAGGATCTGGCGGCCTTCGAGGTGCCGGACGACATCGGCGACCTCGGCACCATGCCGAGGGTCCGCGAGCACATGGAGCACCATCGCAGCGTGCTTGCCGCGCACGGCTTGGCCGACCGGGTGTACGTCTTTCATTGCGACCAGCAAGGCCCGTTCGATATCG
>CAZKCX010000062.1:8580-16020 GCA_964550865.1 uncultured Planctomycetales bacterium | reverse complement strand
ATCTACTGCGGGACGCACATGCCACTGGCGTCCCGTACGGCCGGATCGACCTGAACTACCTGCTGAATAATCTGCGCGTCAGTCCGAAGGGGGTAGTTGGAATCGACTTGAAAGCACTCCCCGCCGCTGAGCAGTGTCTGTTCGCCAGGTTCTTCATGTACCGGGCCGTGTACTACCACAAGACGACGTACGCACTGGAGGAAGCATGCCGACAGTTGCTGCGTAGGCTTCGGGATCAGGAGGCAGCCGGGCTTGCTGGAGACGGCAACGAGATTCGCTCGATCGTGACATCAAACCAGTTTGGTCAATTCACGGACGCCTATGTGGACCGCGTCGTCCACGAGGCCGCCCAATCAAGCGATGAAATCATCCAATCGCTGGCGAATACTATTGGAAGTCGAAGACCTCCCAGGCTGTTAAAGGAGGTCCCCGTCTTCGAGGAGCGTGGAAGCCGCCACCACGCGGGTTCAAGCTTCAGAAGGGATTGCAGACATCGGCTGAGCGACCTCGCGAAGAGGCATTCGATCCCATTGGGACGTTTCCTCTACTGCGAGACGAAGCCGCTAAGCGTTGAGGAACGTGGGCCCCAAATGACCGAACATGACGCCCGGCATCTCCGGCCACTGGAGAAGGAAGAGATCATCAAGGTCTTTCTACTCGGGCAGCAAGAACCCACGTCGATCGTCAGCATTCCGTACAGCATTGTCGCTGCCTGTGCAGGCCACTTCTTCAGGACCTTCCGCCTCTATCTCGTGCCTGACTTCAACACAAGCGACGAGCGTGTCGATGCATTGCGGCAAGAAGTCAGAAACTGGGGTGAAGCATAGAGTAGAGCGTGCTTCGTCCGTCTCTCGCTCAAGTTGTATGGCATCCAGCACGCCCCTGGAAACTCGGCCGGGTTTCGGATAGATACGGCACCTGTTACTTCTTCCTTCCACGCGGGAGTGGTGTCATGGATCTGCACGCCCTATCGTTCTACTACCAGTACGCCGTCGGGGGGGTGGTCTTTTTGATCGCGCTGGTCCTCGCGCTTGCCTCCGGGGAATTGACGCTCGCGCACTCCCACGGTCGGAGGTACTTCGCGATCCTCGTCGGCGGGTTCTTTCTGTACGTGGCCTTGCACGGCCTGAGTGTCTTCGTTCTGCCCCGAACCTAAGGAGACGCCATGCTCGCGGAAGGCTACGGACAACCCATCGATCACGTCGTGTTGGTGGTGTACCTGGCCGTCATGGTCGGCTTCGGCGCGACGTTCGCCCGCTACACGCGGAGCACGCGCGACTTCTTCTTCAGCGGCCAGCGGTTCACCTGGTGGCTCGTGTCGATCAGCTTCATCGCCACGCTCGTCGGCTCGTACAGCTTCATGAAGTACGCCGAGGCGGGGTATCGCTACGGCCTGAGCTCGACGATGAGCTACACCAACGACTGGTTCCTCATGCCGCTATGGATGTTCGCGTGGCTGCCGATCATCTACTTCGGGCGGATTACGTCCGTGCCGGAGTACTTCGAGCGGCGCTTCGGCAAGGACGCACGCGTGGCGGGCACGGTGCTCATCCTGCTCTACATGATCGGGTACATCGGCTTCAACTTCTACACGCTGGGCAAGGCCCTCGAGCCGCTCTTTCCGATCGAAGCGCTGCAAGGCGTGCAGCACCTGAACCTCATGGTGATCGTCGTCGTGATTGCCGTGATCTGCGCGATCTATGTGGCCGCCGGAGGACAGACCAGCGTCATCATGACCGACCTGCTTCAGGGCTTCATCCTGCTGATCGCCGGGTTCACGCTGTTCGGGTTGGGGTTGTACCACCTCGGCGGGTTCGGCGAGTTCTGGAACCACTTGCCCGCCGAGCACAAGTTCGGCCTGGCCGAGTTCAACACGAACGAGAAGTTCAGCCACGTCGGCGTCTTCTGGCAGGACGGGATGGCCAACAGCATTGCCTTCTACTTCATGAACCAGGGCGTGCTGATGCGGTTCCTCTCGGTCAAGAGCACGCGGGAGGCCCGAAAGGCCGTCATCGTGATTATCCTGGTCCTCATGCCGGTGACCGCGCTGGCCGTCAGCAACGCGGGCTGGATCGGCACGGCCATCCAGAGCAAGTCGCCCGAGGACCTGCCGAAGGACTTCTCGGCCAACCAGGTGTTCGTGGTCGTGTCCGACCTGCTCTGCCGGCCCGGCGTGTTCGGACTGGTCCTGGCCGCACTGGTCGCCGCCCTCATGAGCACGGTCGACACGCTCATCAACGCCGTCGCGACGATCAGCGTGAATGACATCTATCGCCCCTTCCTCGTGACGGGGAAGGACGACAAGCACTACCTTCGGGCCGCGCGATGGCTGAGCATCTTCGCGACGCTCATCGGCGTGCTCCTCGTGCCGATGTTCCTCGGCTTCAAGAGCATGTACGCCGCGCACGCCGCCTTCACGGCCGCCATCACGCCGCCGATCATCGTCGTCATCCTCCTGAGCATCTCGTGGAAGCGGTTCAATCGGATCAGCGCGATGGCGACGCTCATCCTCGGCACCGGCGCGATGGTGCTCAGCTTCGTGATCCCCGAGATTATCACGCCGTTCGCGCACGGCGTGCCGATGGCCGAGGCGGGCGAGTTCTACAGGAAGTACAAGTACATGCGTGCGTGCTACGGCATGGTCATGTGCACGGGCATCGGCGTGCTGGCCACGTTCGTCGCGTGGAATTACCGCGCCGCCACCGAGCGCGTCGAGGGCCTGACCGTCTGGACGCTCGCCGCCGCGCGACGGAGCTTCAAGGGTGCCGAGCCGCGCGAGGCCGGAGACGACAAGATCCGCTTGAAGCTCACCGCCTCCGAGGCCATGGACGAGCCGGTCGCCATGGTCCACCCAAGCGATCTGGATCGGATCGGGGCCGTCGGCGGCGACCTGCTCTACCTCGCCGACAAGCGGTGGTGGCTGGGCGGCCTGCGGTCTCTGCACATTACCGCGGCGAAGCCGACCGAACTGGCCAAGCCGGGCGAGGTGTTCGTCTCGTCCGCCCAGATCGAGGAGGGGCGCCTTCGCGTCGGCGAGGACGTCGTTGTCGAGATGATCATCTGACCGCGCGTCCGCGCCGCAGCGTGGTTTGTCCAGCCGTTGACGCCCGAACGCCAGCGACCTATCATGACCTGTTCTCGAACTTCGGGGTTCGGGCGGAGCCGAAGCCCAAGGGCAGGTCTCAGCAATGGCAGGCAAATTGGCGCTGATCTCGGATATTCACTCGAACATCGAGGCCTTAACGGCCGTGCTGCGCGATATCGACAAGCACGCCATCGAGCGGATCATCTGCTTGGGGGACATCATCGGATACGGCGCCAATCCCCGGGAATGCGTCGATCTCGTCGCCAGCCGTTGTGAGGGCTGCCTTTGCGGCAATCACGATCAGGCGGTCCTCTACGAGCCCACCAACTTCAACGTCGGGGCCGAACGCGCGTGTTTCTGGACACGTAAGCTCTTGGAAGAAGAGCCCGAGCAGGAGCATATCGAGCGTCGGTGGGATTTCATCGGCCATCTGCCCATCCGGCTCGAGATGGAGGACATGCTCTTCGTCCACGCCTCGCCGCGAAAGCCCGTGAACGAGTATCTGTTCAGTGAGGACGTCTACACGAACCCGTCGAAGATCACGGAGAACTTCCGTCGCATGGACAGCTTCGAGACGTGCTTCGTGGGGCATACGCACGTGCCGGGCGTCTTCCTCGACGACCCCTACTTCGATCCGCCCGAGGAGCTTCCCGAGCCTCGAATCTATCCCCTGGGCGAGGAGAAGGCCATCATCAACGTCGGCAGCGTCGGGCAGCCTCGCGACCGTGATCCGCGCGCGAGCTATGCGATCATCAACGCCGACAACGAGGTCGAGTTCCACCGCGTGGAATACGACATCCAATCCGCCATGCAGAAGATCCAAGCAGTCCCCGAGCTCGACGATTTCCTCGGGACCCGCTTGGTGGAAGGACGGTAGCCGCTGATGGAGACACGCCGGCTGATCACAGCCCTTGTCGCCTCGATGATTGTCTTCATTGCGTGGATGTTCGTCGGGCCGATGATCATGCCGCCCCCTGCGCCGGCCAAGCAGGCAACGACCCGGCCCGCCGAGGACCTCAAGACCGCCCAGGCCGACACCCAGCCCAGCGAGGAACCCTCGAGATGGGAGCGGGCGGCGACGCGGACGGAGGAGCCTTCCACGAAGGAGACCCGGGTTGCGTCGGCTCCGACCCAGCCCGAGCCGAAGGCGAAGCCAGTCGGCGATGCCTCCGCCGCGCGGCGCGGGGAGCTCTCCGTCACGGACGAGTTCCCGCGGAGCGTCACGATCGGCAGCGACGATCCGAATCAAGCGGAGTTCAAGCTCAAGGTCCGGATCAACAGCAGCGGCGCCTCGGTGGAAAGCGCGGACCTGGCGCCCGCCAAGCGCCGCTACCGCAACTTCCCGCCGGGCGATGAGCGGGGCGCCCTAGACGAGGAGGAGGACCCGTTCGATTCGTACGATCTGCTGCGCCCGTTGAAGGACGACCAGACCGGCCGGGTCTATCGGGGCATGGCCACCGAGCAGATCAACGTCCTGCGAGGTCGTCCCACGGATGCCAACCAGGAAGAGGAACCCGCCGAGGACGAAGAGCAAGACTGGCGGGAGCTTGTCCTGGCCGACAAGCACTGGGCGCTTCAGCGCAAGCACGAGGACGATCGCGACGTCGTCGTCTGCAAGATCGACGTTCGGGCCGACGACCAGCCCCTCCTGCGGCTCGTCAAGACGTACACGCTGTTCCACGCCAGCTTCGAGCTGCACGTTGACCTTCACGTGGAGACGCTGGACGGTCGTCCGCACCAGGTCATCCTCACGCAGCGCGGACCGCTCAACATCCACGGACAGCAGATGCGGGGCGATTCACGCAAGGTGTACTACGCGCTCAAGGTCGGGGACATGATCGAGAGCGGCAGCGTCACGCGAAAGGAGACGGTCGTCGAGAAGCGCGTCGACGACGGCCCGCCGAAGCTCGAACACAACCCCGTGCGGATTCCCGGTCCGGACAAGGAGGCCAAGCTACTCTGGGCCGCCCTGGGCAATCAGTACTTCACCGTCATCATGACGCCCGTCGACGTCGATCGAGAGGCCAACAGCGGCCCCATCAGCGACACGCAGGTCAAGCACCTCACGAACAATACCGGTTCGGACGAGAACGCCGACCTGACCTACCATTTCGTCACCAATACGCGGGAAGTCGGCCCGAAGGATCCGCTCCAAATCCGGTTCGACGTCTTCATGGGACCGAAAGAGCGCGACCTGTTCCAAAACGGGAAAGAACACCCCACCTACGTCGAACGCAACTACATGGCGACCATCCAGGAGGAATACTACTTCTGCGTCTGGGCGCCGCTGGCGGAGCTGATGAGCAACCTGCTCATCGGCCTGCACCACTATGTTTGGCCCCACAATTGGGGGCTGGCCATCATCATCCTGGTCCTCGTGGTTCGTGTGATCCTGCATCCGATCACCAAGAAGGGGCAGGTCAGCATGACGCGGATGCAGGCCAAGATGGCCGAGCTACAGCCCAAGCTCGACGAGCTGAAGAAGAAGTACGGCAACGATCGGAACAAGCTCAACCAGGAGACGATGGCCCTGTATCGGGAGGAGGGCATCAACCCGGCCAGCAATATGATGAGCTGCCTGCCCATGCTGCTCCAGATGCCGATCTGGGTTGCGCTGTGGGCGACGCTGAGCAACACGATCGAGCTGCGGCACGCGCCGTTCATGATCATCCCGGGCCATTGGATTCTCGACCTAGCCTCGCCGGATGCGATCTATCGGTTCGCCAAACCGATCCGGCTGCTCTTCTTCGAGATCGACGCCATCAACGTCCTGCCGTTCCTGTGGGGTCTGAGCATGGTCCTTCAGCAGAAGCTCATGCCCAAGCCCAAGTCAGGCAAAACGACGGAACAGATGCAGCAACAACAGCGCATGATGTACATGATGGCGGTCATGTTCACCGTCATGTTCTACAGCTTCCCGAGCGGGCTGACGCTGTACATCATGGCGAGCAACTTCTTCGGCCTGATCGAGCAGTGGCGGATTCGCAAGCACATCGAAGCCGAGGATCACGAGCCCGCCAAGCCCGTGCCCGAGGGGGCCTCCGGCAAGCCGGAGGCCAAGAAGGGCAAGGGGCTGGCCGGCTCCTTGCTGGAGAAGGTGGAGAAGTTCGACCAGCAGCAACGCGGGCTCCGCAGCAGCAAGAAGAAGAAGTGAAAGCCTACCGCCTGCGAGGCGGTGGCTTCGAATCGGACGGAAGGCCATGCCGTCCGTAGGGAGGGTACGAAGCTTGGCGATTCATGTGTTCGTTCGCGCAAGCCTCGTATCCAAAGCCGGCCTGGTTGCCGCGGCGAAGCCTTCGCGAAGCCGGGTCCCCAGACCGGTCGATTCATGTCGGTGAGCGCGATAGGCCGGGGCCGAGGACGGCCCGGCTCTGAAAGAGGGCGTCCCGATGATTTCGGCAGGTATTGGTCTGTTGCGGCATTCCTCGCAGGAAGATTGAGCCATCCCTCAAGGGCCGGCCACCCCGTTTCGCGAAGGAGGATTTCGTGTCGCGTCCGTACATCCTTGCCGAAGCCAGCCAGCATCAGATCCAACAGCGGAAGATCGAGGTCGCTGTCCTCCCGTGGGGGGCGACCGAGCCCCACAACCTGCACCTGCCCTACGGCTGCGATACGATCACCGCCACGAAGATCGGTGAACGCATCTGCGAGAGAGCGTACGAGGCCGGCGCCGAGGTTTGCCTGTTGCCCTCGATCCCCTATGGCTGCAACGGGAACTTGTTCGGTTTCCCAATGACGATCCACATGAGCCCCACCACGCAGCTCGCCATCATTCGCGACGTGGTCAAGTCGCTCGAGCTCCACGGCGTTCGCAAGCTGGTGCTTTTGAACGGCCACGGCGGAAACGACTTCGGCTTCGTCATTCGCGAGCTGTATGAGACCAATGTCTTCATCGTCATGGTCAACTGGTGGATGGTGGCCGAGGACGCTTGCGGGCACCTGATCGAGAACAAGGGCGGCGAGCACGCCGACGAGGCGGAGACGAGCTGGGGGCTGCATCTGTTCCCCGAGCTGATCGAACCGCTCGAGGTCGCCGACGACGGCGCGGTCCGACCGTTCCGGATCGAAGGCCTGGGCGAATCGTGGTCGAAGATCTCGCGACCGGGGGACCGTCTGACGACCCACAGCGGTTTTGGCAACCCGCACAAGGCGACCGCCGAGAAGGGCCGTCAGTGGATCGACCACAGCGTCGACGTATTGGGACAGTTCCTCGTCGATCTGGCGAAGGCGGAGATGGACGAGACCTTCCCGATGGCGTGATCGGTGGCATGGGCGAAGGGCACGACCTTCGCCCTCTGGCCACTGTCCTGGGACGCCCACCTGCCCGCGAGCCCCCAACGGAGAACACACGATGC
>CAZKCX010000062.1:0-8570 GCA_964550865.1 uncultured Planctomycetales bacterium | reverse complement strand
CCACCACGTCCGCCTGCCGCTGATCAAGCCATGGCGGACCGCGTACGGCGAGGACGCCGACATCGAATCGGTGCTCATCAAGGCCTACAGCGGGGACGTCTCGGTTTGGGTGGAGACCACGCCCCTGGCCGAGCCGACGTACTGCAACGAATGGGCCGGCGGCGTCGCGCAGACGATCGAGAAGGTCTTCGCCCCGCGTGTGGTCGGCAAGGCGTGGGACACGCCCGAGGCACTCAACGAGATGCTGGGGATGTTCCGCGGCAACAGCTTTGCCAAGGCCGGCGTGGACAACGCGTGGTGGGCACTGCAGGCCAAGCTCGAGGGCGTGCCGCTCCGCAAGCTCCTGGGCGGGACACGCGACGAGATCGAGTTCGGACACGACTTCGGCGTGGAGGACACGCTCGACATCCTGCTCGCCGAGATCGACGAGGCCGTCCGGGCCGGCTATCCCCGAATCAAGCTCAAGATCAAACCCGGCTGGGACCTCGACGTCATGCGAACCGTCCGCAAGCACTGGCCGGACTTTACCTTCCACGTCGACTGCAACAGCGGCTATACGCTCGATGATCTGGACATGTTCCAGGAGCTCGACAAGCTGCACCTGGCGATGTTCGAGCAGCCGCTCGGCAACGAGGACCTGGCCGACCACGCCGAGCTGCAGCGACGGATGGAGACGCCGGTGTGCCTGGACGAGAGCGTCCGCAATCTCTGGTCGGCCAGGCAGGCGATCAAGCTCGGCTCGTGCCGAATGATCAACATCAAGCCCGGTCGTGTCGGGGGTCTGACGACCGCCAAGGCCATCCACGACCTGGCCGCCGACGCCGGCATCCCATGCTGGGTGGGCGGGATGCTCGAATCGTCCATCGGTGTGAGCATGCTGATTGAGCTCGCCACGTTGAGCAACTTCACCTGCCCGAACGACGTGATCCCCTCCGAACGCCTTTATAAGCAGGACCTGACGGACCCGGAGGTCGTGGCGGACCGTATCGCCTTCCTCCGCGCCTCCGAGGGCCCCTATGTGGATCACGTGCCCAACGAGGAGCGGATCGAGAACCAGACGATTCGGAAGGTGACGGTGCAAGCGTAGCCCGGCCCGGCGAGGACCGTGCGCATCCGTGCACAGAAGTCGAAGACTCCGGCTGGTTCCCGTTCGACCGCCCGCGTAGAATGGGGACACCCCCAGCGGGAAGGACACCGCTCATGCGCACCTTGGCCTTTTGGGTGATCCTCTTCGCCATCGTCGTCTGCCTTCGCGGCGTGGCGTACCTCGAGCTCGATCCCTCGGACGCCTACCGTTTCGTCTACATCGGCGCGAAGTGGACGCAAGGGCTCGTCCCCTACGACGACGTCATCGCGAACAAGCCGCCGGCGATCTTCGCCGTCAACGCGCTGGCCTATCTCATCAACCCCGTCCATCAGGAGCTGGTGCTCTACGTCATCGAGGTCTTCCTGGCGCTCGTCACCGCGCTCTGTCTGGCGGACATGATACGGCACTGGCTCGGTCGGCCCTTCGATCATCTCGTCACCCCCATCGCGGTGATCCTCGCCTACGGGCTTTGGCTCAACTATACGGGCAATCTCTGTGAGACCTATCAGGTGGCCGGCACGGTGACGGGGCTGTGGGTGGTGACTCGTTTCGGCGTCGGGCGCTCCCCGTGGTGGTACCTCGTAGGGGGCGGGTTGATTGGTCTGGGCGCGATGTTCAAGCCGCCGGGGTTCGCCGCCGGGATGGCCGTCGTGATCTGGCTCGTGTTCGAGTGGGTGGCGGGCCGACTCGATCCGCGGAGAGCGGCCGCGCGGATCGTCCTGGTCGTTGCCGGCCTGTCCGGACCGTGGTTGATCGCCGTGTTCTACTTCGCGCTCGATGGACTCGCCGGGGCGATGCTCTATCAGTCGCTATCCTACAATCGCGCGTACGGCCAGGAGATGTGGCGAAGCTACGGACCTGTCTGGGTGGTGCTGAAGTCGTATCGCGAGCTATGGGCCGCCTTGCCGCTCCTGGCGCTAGCGTCTTGGACGATCCTCTCCCTGTTGTGGCCGTCCAGGTTGCTCGCCCGCGGCGAGACTCGAGCGAACTGGCGTCTCCTGGCCGTGCTCTGGATGCTGGGAGACCTTGCGGGCGCGCTCGCCGGCGGCCGCAGCTACGAGCACTACTTCATCCCCCTGATGATCAGCGCGTCGGCGGTCGCGTCGTTTGCGCTGGCGGATGCGATTCGTCCGCTGAGCGGCTTGCCGGAGGGGACGTCCGCGCGGCGCGTCGGGCTCGTCGTGCTCTGGATCTGGCTCGGGTTGATGGTGGGACGCGATCTGGTATGGGGCGCCAGCCTCCTCGAAGCCGGCGGTCGCTCACCGGACGGTGTTGCGCGGGAGGAGATCGCACAGAAGATCCGCCGGCTCGCGCGCCCGGGGGATACGCTCTTCACATGGGGGTCGGCCGCCTACTTCTTCGCCGCGACGGGTCTGGATCCGATCTTTCCCGATATGGACACCCACCGCGCATATGATTTCGACGCGAAGGCCGAGCAGATTGGTCGCGATCTGTCGATCGCCCTGGAGGCGAACCCGCCACGCTTCCTCGTGACCGACGTGAATGAAGACCATCCCCAGCGTGACGTGCCCGAGCTGCGTCAGGCCTTCGAGCAGTTCAAGACGCTGATCGCCTCGCGCTATCGTCCGGTTCTGCGACGGGGGCCGCGGACGCTCTACGTCCGGCACGAACCGACGACGACCGGTGAGGCCACCACCGGGCCGACGACGACCTCGACCCGCGGCGTTTCCACAAGTCCTGCTCCGACGACGAAGGCGACAACGCATCCGACGACGTCCGCTGCCTCCCGGCCCCGATGACGGGTTCGCGAACAGCGGGCCTTGTGATTCGGGTGCGAAGGGGAATGGAACCTTACGAGCCGGAAGAAAGGCCCTGCAGAACGGCCTCGAGCTTCTTCTGGTACTCTTTGTTCTTGCTTCGTTTGGCCAGTTCGAGTCCGGCCTGAGCGAAACGCCTTGCCGGATCGCTCCTCTCCATGCGCCGGTACGTTTCCGCGAGGTGGTAATAGATTTGCACGAGGGGGTACTTGCTGGCGGCCTCCTCGAGGATCGTCGCGGCGGCTTCGTACTCCCCGGTAAGGGTCAAGCACCAGCCGAGGGTGTCGATGACACGGGGGGCATCGGGCGACAGCTCCGCCGCTCGACGTGCGTACTTCAGCGCCTCCTCGGGTTTGTCGAGCTGATCCGATAGGACGATCGCGAGGTTGTTGAGCGAGAGCTGATGGTCCCTGTCGATCCTCAGGGCTGCCCGGAAGAGGTCGGCCGCTTCCTCGCCCTTCTTCTCCAGCAGCTTAAGCGTGCCGAGGTACGCGAGAATCTCGACGCGATCCTCCGGCTTCTTCGCTGTGTCCTTGAGATCCTCCAGCTCCTGGATCGCCTGAGCGTGCTGTCCGTTCATCTCGCAGAGCACGCTATGCAGGAAGCGCGCGCGAGGGCTGCGGTTGGTCTGCTTCAGAATCTGCCGAACGGCGGCCATCGCGTTGTCCTTGCCCAACAGCAATTGGATCGCACGAGCGATCGAGTGCTGCTCCTGGACGGAGATGACCGCCTCGGTCGCCCGCGTCCAGGCCTTCAGGGCGTCTGCGGTTCTTCCCGCTCGGGCAAGGGCCGCGCCGTAGTAGGTGGAGACACGGTAGTCGCGGTCTTGCCGAGCGATCTTGTTCTCCGTGATCTTGATGATCTCGCCAAGCTTGTTCTGCTTCGCGTAGGTCCGCAGCAGATCGACGACGGCCATGTTTCCCACGCCACCGGCGCCGTAGTCGCAAAGCTCGACCGCACGGCGATAGGCGGCTTCGGCCTCACTGGCGTACCCGCGACGTTCCATGACGGTTCCCAGCCGATGTGGCCACCGCCAGTGATTGGGCTCGCGCTGCATCTGCTTACGGATCTCGGCTTCCTGCTCCGTGTACTTTCCGGCGTTCCCGAGCATCTCGATCAGCGCGCCGGCGGCCTCGGAGTGTTCGGGGTAGGCTTCCACCAGCCCGCGGAGCTCGAGCAGCGCCGAGTCGGTCTGCTGGGACCTCTGGAGCGCTTCGGCCAACGCGATACCGTATTCCACCTTGGTGTCGGCCCGGCTGGCGTCGGCCTTGGCACGGGTCAGGTCCTCGATCGCCCTGCGGAACGCCTCCGCACGTCGGTCCGGGTAGAGCGTGCCGATGCGAAGGTAGAGCTTTCCGCGAAGGGCGTACGCCTCGGCGAGTTCCTCAGGGCGGCGGAACGACGAGCGACGCGCCGCCAGCAATCGCTCGATGTAGCGCGTATGCTGGTCAACGGCCTTGTCCAATTCGCCCTTGGCGCCCTGGAGCAGCCCCCAGAAGAGGGAGACCTCCTCCCATCCCTGGTAGCGGGCATCGTAGTCGGCGACCTCGCGCTCCACCCCTTCCGGCAGCGGCCGCATGCTCAGCAGCGTCCGGATGAGCTTTTCGCGAATCGGCTTCTCGTCGAGGCCGTTCTGCTTCGACCGAAGCGCTCGCCGCAGCCATTCGACCGCTTTCGGGCGACGTTGCGTCAGCAAGCAGAAGTCGGCGGCAGCCTGGCACAGAACGGGGGTCGTCTCAATCTGGGCGGCCTGCTCGAAGACTTCGTCCGCCCGATCCCGCAGCTTCCGCAGGGCTGTCGGTGCGGCGCTCGTCGATTGGATGCCGACATACTGTTTCTGCAGCTGCCGGGCCAAGGCGAGAAGCGCTTCGGCCTTGGCCTCGCCCTGCGCTGGCCGGACAAAGGCCTCCAGCACCTCACGCGCTCGATCGTAACGGCCCGCCGAGGCGTATTGCTCGGCCACCCGGACGTGCGTATCCAGGTCCTTCGGTGCGATCTCGAGTACTCGCCGAAGGCACGCATCGCGCTCCTTGTCCTTGTCCAGACGGTCGTAGAGTGTCGCCAGCCTCAGAAGGTTCTCGATGTCCTCGGGGTTCTGCTTGCGAAGCGCCTCACGACGCTGAATGCTCTGCTCGGGATGGGCCTGTTCGTAGCGTTCTTCCGCCCGGGCGTGCAGCCACGGATCGACGGGAAAGCCATCCAGGCCCTTCCGTGCGAGGCGGATCGCCTGGGTGACGTGTCGGGCCTGCGTCTCCTCCGGGGCGGCAACGAGCGCGTCGCCTCGCAAGAGCTGGGCGAGACGCTTATGGGCCTCCGCGTTGATCGGATTGAGAACGAGGGCCATCTGGTACGCGTCTCGCGCCTCCGCTTCGCCCAGGGCCTGAAGCGCCCGACCGAGCCACACACGCGCCATCGACCAGTAGTTGACCTCGTCGGCTCCGGCCCGAAGGGCATCGACGGCCGCGCCGAATTGCGAGGCGATCTCTTCCGTCCGACGATGACCGATATCGCCGTCCTCTGCGCGCGACGCCGCCCGAAGGGCGAGCCCCCGGCCCAAGAGAAGGCGTCCCTCGTAGGTCCGCCCGCCGGCGCCGTCCGCGTTCAGGTTCACGGCGCGGCGACGCAACGATTCGGCCGTTGTCCAGTCCTTGGCAGCGAGGGCCGCATCGAAGCGCATCTCCAGCAGCTCCACATCCTCGGGATGCTTCGCCGCTACCCTCGCTAGCGCTTCGAGTGCCTTCTGGGGCTCGCGGGCGTCCAGGTGATGCCGGGCGAGACGCTTCGCTCGGGAAAGCGGATCCTTGATGGCGGCTAAAGCGGGCCGGATCTTGGCCTTGCGCCGCGGCTCCGGCAGAGTGGAGTCCAGGGCGATGCGAATCGCCTCGAGCTCGGCTGCGGCAGCGCCGGTCTGCGCCGAGTTCTTCGACGCCTCCTGCTTCAGCGCTTGGAGCGTTTGGGTCACGAGCGGAAGTGAGCGCGTAGCCCGATTCCGTTCGGCATAGAGCACGACAAGCTCCCGGACCGCTTCGGCTTTGGAGGGATCCAGCTCGACGGCCTTGAGGTAGGCCTCTTCCGCCTGGTCCAACAGGCGCTCCTTGCGTCTGCTTGGATCGGAATGCCGAAGCGCTCGAGCGAAGAAGAGCTGATCCGCCGCCGTCAGGGTTCCCAGGCGCTCCCGTGCGCGTTGGGCATCCGTGACGCCCCCTTCAATGGCGCTGGCCGACCACCAGACGAGTTGTGCCAGCCGTGCGGGATCGCGGCCCCGCGACGACAGGAGGGATGTGGGACCGGAGCGCGCCGCCGCCCCTTCGGCGCGCCGACGTTCCGCAAAGCTCCGGACCGCCGCTTCCGCATCGCCGGCCGCCTCGGAGATCCGACCGATCGTGAGGTACAGCTTGGAGCGCAAGGCCAGGGCCTGGGGTTCACCGGGACGGTGCTCCAGCAATTCGGTGAGGGCTTCTTCGGCCGGTCCGTACGATTCCACCTGCATGTGGGCATGGACCAAGGCCAATCGCGCGGTGAGTTTCTCGTCGGACTGCGTTTCCCAGCTCAACATCCGGTCCGCCTGGACATAACAGTTCACCGCCGGAAGCGGTCGACCTTGGGCCCGGCGTATCTGCCCCAGCACCATGCGTCCGCGCCAATGATCGGCGCCTGCTTCGAGGTCGGCCTGTTTCCGCGCCTCGTCGGCCTTGGCGATGAGGTCCTTGCGGCGGCTGGGATCGCGGGCGATCTCGGCGAGGTAGGTCTGGGCGATCGTGCACAGGAGGCGATGTCGGTAGGGCAGGTTCAGCATCCCGCGATAGCTCTCGCGATCGAAAGGCCTGGCCAACCCCTGCTGGGCGACGGTTCGCGCCTGCTCCGTTTGACCGCTGCGCAGGAGCTTGCCGGCCAGTTCCGCGTGGATCCGTAGGTTGTCCGGGTGACGGGCGAGTCCGGTTGATAAGGCTTCAATGCTCTTCTTCGGTTTGCCCGCCAGGGACCAGTACCGGGCCCAAGCCAGCGCGAGGTCTTCCTTCGCGTGCCCTGGGTCGGCCGCTTCTTGAAGGAGCTCTTCCACTCGTTTGAGGGTGGCTTCCTCCTCGCGGGGCTTTCGCGATACGCCGCGCGAAGAGGCCTGCTCCGCTCGGTCGCGCAACCTGTGCATCAGGAACTCCGCGTAGCGAATCCGCGCGTCAACGCTGTTCGGGTCATCTCGCAGAAGCTCCTCGAAGACCTGTTCGGCCCGACTCGGGCCGTCGGGCTCGGTCGCAGCATCGAGGCGCTCGTAGTGTCTGGCGAGGGTCTCGGCGATATCCGGGTCTTTCGGGGCGGCCTTTCGGGCCTGCTCGACGGCTTCGAGCGATTCTTCGGCGTGTTTGGGGTCCTCGTGCCGAAGACCGTCCAGGGCTACGCTCTTGGCAAGCAGCGCCCGCGGATCCTGCGGTTGAAGCTCCAGCAGCGCCTCGGCGTCCTTGCGAAGATTCACGAGGGCCTCGGTGGTGGGGTGGAGGCGCGCGAGCTCCAGGCGGAGTTCCACACGTCCCCGGTGCGCGCTGAGGAGCCCGGCTCGCGCGGCGATGGCCTTGTCATAGAGGTTCAACGCGCGGGCCGCGTCGCCGAACTCCTTCGCCACAAAAGCGGATTGCACGATCCACTCGGGATTGAGCGTTGAGCGGTACGCCTGCTGGTACGCCCCCAAGGCAACGGCCATATTGGACGCGCGGCAGGCCTCCACCGCCCGATCCACGTAGATGGAGGGGTCCCGCCGTCCCCAGAGCGTAAGCAAGCCGATCGACCCGCCGACGAAGACGATCATGCCGCCGATGACGATCGAGACGATCAGCTTCTTGTTCATGCCCCGTCTGGCCATGGCTCTTCCCGCTGTTTGCACAACGTGTTATACGTTTGGAAATGCGTGAGGGTTTGAGCCCCAAGGCATCCTAGCAACAAGCCGTCCCCTCGTCGAGGCCCGGTGCGCAGGGCACTGCCAGCGAGAACACTCTCTGGACGGCCCCGCCGATGCCTCGCTGGGAGTCTACTTGCTGGTCAGCCGCGCGAGCACCTTCGTTAGCCGTCCCATCCCGTCGCCGCTGATCTCGAGTGCCAGCTCGAACAGCGTGCTCATCGTCTCCAGGAATCCCAGCATGTTTTCCAGACGCTCGCGGTAGACGACGATCTCTTCACTTTCATCCGCGTCGCCCTTGGCGCCGGCGTCGGAGACCATGTCGTGGCAGCGCCGGATGACATCCAGGATCGGCTCGACCTCGCGGCGCTTCCGCTGCTGGGCGATCGTCTCGAACATGGCCCAGACGTCCGTCTCGCTGACGAAGTAGTCCTTGCGGTCGCCCGGTTGGTGCATCCGGCGGATCAGCCCCCACTCCTGCAAGGCCCGAAGGTTGATGCTTGCGTTGCCCCGGCTGATCTGGAGCTGCTCCATCACGTCGTCCGTGCACAACGGGCGCGTGGAGACGTACAAGAGGGCGTGGAGCTCGGCCATCGTGCGGCTGATGCCCCAATACGGGCCCATCTCCCCCCAGCGTCGTACGAAGAGGGCCTTGGATTCCTCGAGCTTGCCGGCCATGCGTCCGCCTCCAGTGGCTTTTAATCGAGATTGAAACCATTGTAGCAGGTCGCGTCGCTTGCCGAAGCCCGGAAAAGACGGCATAATCAACGTTTCTATCCGTACGTCATCCGACGGGGACCAGGAGGAGAGACCTTGGCGT
>CAZKCX010000061.1:0-16186 GCA_964550865.1 uncultured Planctomycetales bacterium | reverse complement strand
CGGCGAAGTGGTCTACACGCTCCGCATTCAGGGCGAAACCTATCGGCCGAAGGTCTTCAAGCCGGGGACCTATACCATCCGGATCCGTCAACCCGACGAGGGCAAACGCAAGGAGCTGACGGGCGTCAAGTCGATGCCGGCGGAAGAGTCCAAGACGATCGAGGTTTCGTTCTGACGCTCGGATCCCAATGGGCCGCGGCACAGGCTGTGCGGCGCTCTCTCCACCTTTGACTCAACCGTTTTCGTCGCCCGTGCCGATAAGCGCTGAGGAGCGAGGGAGACGATCTCCCCTCGAAGAAACGCCATCAAGGAGGTGTAGTATGCGCCGACTCAAGTCTCTTACGCGCTGGTTGCTCGTTCTCGGATGCATGGGAACGCTGTTCGGCAGCTTCGAGAGCTGCACGGCCAATATCCTGCGAGACGTGGCCGACGAACTGAACGATCAGGCCTCCGAGCTCGACGGCGAACCCCAGTCGCTCGGCGATTGGTGGGACCAGCTCTGGGAGGACGACGACTAGACCCTCAGGCCATCCGACGGCGAGGCCGAGCCTCAGCGGCCGGTCTCGCCGTTTTCTTGCCTACCTCCCATGCCGTGGCCGCACGTCCCGCCGAAACGGGCCGCGCGCCCTATTACAGGTTCCACGCCTTCGCGAAGGCCGCGAAGCTACGGTCGTAGGTCTTCTCGGCGTCCGGCGGGAAGCAGCACCCGGGGAGCTGCTTGGCCTTGAGGTGATGCTGGATGCACTCGCAGCAGATGCCTCGACGGTTGCACGAGGTGTAGGTGCAGCCGCAGAACTCCAGGTTCTTGTCTTGCTTGCACTCCATTACGTCTCCTCCCATACATCGCAAGCGGGCGTCGCCTTCGTTCGTGCCCGAGAGTATAGCCGATGAGCCGACCGAGCCAAAGGACTCCAGCCTCCTGTACACAAGACGCCGATGCGGCTGAAGCGCCTCGATGGAGAGCACGACAACACAAGCCTTCGAAGCCTCGCCCGCCGACGTCCGGCCCCTGCTTGCTTTGCCGCTGCCGGAACGCACCCCGGACGTCTATGCACGAAACGTCGGGCGGCGTACGATTCTGCCGAGCCCTCCGGTCATCTAAACAGGAAAGGTCGAACAGGAGAACGACGATGGACGTCTTTGAAGCGATCGCCAGGCGAGCCAGCGTGCGAGCCTACAAACCCGAGCCCGTCTCCGACGAGCACCTGCTGAAGATCATCGACGCCGGCCGACGCGCCCCGAGCGGATACAACCGACAGCCCTGGTACTTCATCGGCGTAACGGATCCCGCCGTCCTGAGCCGGCTCGCCCAGATTCAGGAATGCCTCGGCCAGGCCGGAGCCGCCGTCGCCGTCGTCGTCGAGGACACCAAGTACTGGAAGGAAGACGCCGCAGCGGCGATCGAGAACATGCTGCTCGCGGCCACCGCCCTCGGCTACGGCAGCCTGTGGATCGAAGGGTACGTCCTCGCCAAGGAGCAGCTCGGAAAGGAGATCCTGGGCGTCCCGGAGGAGCTGCACCTGATCGCGATCCTCCCCATCGGCACACCCGCCAAGACCCCGCACCAGGCCGTCAAACGCGATATGGATTCCGTGCTCTTCTGGGACCGCTACGGCCGGAAGCGGGAAGACTCGAACTAGACAACCGACGCGACCTCACGAATCCGGGCCGTACAACCGCACCTCGAACACGTGCGCCGCCGGGGCGCCGTACGTCTTGATCGCCTCGACGCGAACCCTCCTGGCCTTGACCGGATCAAACCGATGCACGCGATGTCGATAGACGTTGTCCGCGACACGGACGATCTCGCGCCAACCGCTTTCGCCGTCGGCCAGAACACGGTAGTCGCGTACGAGCCGCTCGGCCGGCGGATCCGGCACGTACCGCGCGTTGATGTTGTTGTCGAACGTCAGCCGGATCTCGGCGACCTCTCGGACCTCACCCCAATCGAGCTCGATCCACTGCGGCAGAGAGGCATTCGGATCGGACACCCACTTGTGCGGCTCGTCCTCCACCGGCCGGGCGACGCCGTCGATCACGTTCTCCGGACCCCAATTGCCCGTCCACGCGATCGGCGGTTCGAGGATGAACGCGTAGTGCCCGCCGCTCTCCTGCCACTCGCCCGCCCCGAAGTACGCCCGCTGCGAGCCGGCCGGCGCGTTGGTCATCAGCTGCAGCTCGAGCCCCTTGGACGGCGGCAGACAGAACCAATACTTCTTCCCCGGCTCCACGTCGCACCGCACCGCGAACTTCACCCATCCCTTGTGTCTGGCCGGGACCTCGACCGTCGCGCGGCCGATCGGTGGCGTATCGCGAAACTCGCCTTCCCCCTCGGCCTTGCGGACCGCCATGCTCAGCTTGACCGGCCCCTCGCGGTGGCTGATGACGTAGACCAAAATCGCGTCCATCCGATCGGCCGTCACGCGAAACATCTCCGCCCGGCGGTGGTTCATCGGATGCGCGATCTCACCCCGGATACCGGGCTTGTGGCTGCAGTAGGTCTGCTTGCTGCTCGCGGAGACCTTTGCGGTCCGCGCCAAGTCCTCGGGGTCTTCGTTCTTGAAACCCGGGATGTAGCAGTCGTCCTTGAGGAGTTGCTGCTGCAGCTCCGTGATGTGCCGGCGGCCGACCTCGCGCGGGAGCGAGCCGTGCTCGACACACAGCGCGGCCGCCGTGCCGACGGCCTGCCCCATCACCCCACACGTGGCCATAACGCGCGTGGTGCCCAGCGCGACGTGCGATACGCTGATGTCGCGACCGGCCATCATCAGGTTGTCAATGTTCTTGGAGTACAGTGAGCGGAAGGGAGTCGTGTACGGCTTGTCCAGATAGTTGTGGATCGACGGCCTACCGGGATCGTAGATGCCCTCCGGGGGATGCAGGTCGATCGACCAACCGCCGTATGCGACGGCGTCGGGGAAGACCCTCGCGCTCTGCACGTCGTGCTGGGTCATGATATAGTCCCCGATGAGCCGACGGCTCTCGCGCTTGCCGGCCACGTGCCCCACCCACTTCAGCCGGTAGTCGGCGTAGGCCTTCTCGTGGTCCGGATGGTTCTTGCAGTGGTCCCACACGCCGTAGAGCGCGCGGAGCAGGTGATCGCGGATCTCCTCGGCGTCGCGGATCGTATCGAGCTGGTTCGGATTCTCTACGACGTCCTTGAGATCCGGCGGCGGCGTGCCCCCGCCGAACTCGATCCACCAATGCCCCTTGCGCGGTCGGTCATGCCGACGATGCGGCAGGTCGTCCGCCGAGGGAAACTTGATGACCCAAGCGGGCGCCACAAACGGGATCGGCGCACCCATGTCCTCGATATACCACAGGAGCGAGCTCCCCAGCGTGCGGCGATCCGGCTCGGCCGGCGCGATGGACTCGTTGAACTCCGCCCGGCCTTCCCGCCCGACGCGGCAGACGGCCCCGGCCGACGCACCGATCACACCGTCACCCGTGCAGTCGATGAAGATCTTCCCCTTGAAACGATACCGTTCGGCCGTGACGACGTGCACGGCCTCCACGGCGTCGATATGGCCCTCGGTCCCGCCAAGGGCCTTCGTCGCGCGGGTCTGTAGACAGAGGGTCAGATTCGGCTCCGCCTTCGCCATCCGTAGCAGCGACTTCGACTCACTGCCTGCCGCATGCACTCCCGTGAGCATCTCCTCGACCAGCCCGCTCTCGCGGGCGTTGCGGAGCCCCCCGCCGACGGCCCCCTGCACCCACACGCGAATCTCCTCACTGGCGTTGCCGCCCAGGACCGGCCGATCCTGGATCAGCACCGTCTTCGCGCCGTGACGCGCCGAGGCGATCGCGGCACAGGATCCCGCCACGCCTCCGCCGATGACCACCACGTCGTACTCGCCGCGATCCTCGACCTTCGCGCCGAGACCGGCCAGTTCGCGACGCGCCGTGCGTAGGCCCTTCAGGTCGCTCGGCGGCGCGAACCCCGGATCCGACGAGAGCACGATCGCATCACAACGACCGTAGTGGCCGGTCAGGTCATGCAATGTGAGCCGGTGCTTGGCCGCGGACAGCTCGAACTGTCCGCCCTTGACCCATGTCCACTGCGGGTCCTTCTGCGCGCCGAACGTCACGGGCGAGGCCTTCCCATCGATCTTCACCTGGAACCGACCGGGGGAGAACCTCGGCAACCAATTCCGACAGCGCGCCCACAGCGTATATGCCCCGGCCTGGCGAACCTGAAACTCGGTGTGCGCATCCTCCACCTGATAGAGCCGATCGGCCGCGAGGAGATACGACGAGCCCATCTGCTCGATGAATTGGCTGTCGACGGTCCATCCGCCATGGTCGTCGAACAGTTCGGCCTCCAGCCAGATCGTCGCCGCGACCGTGGGCGAGGCAAACACGCCTGCCAGCACGACGCCCATCGGCAAGAGCCATCCCGCGCTGTTGCACGCCCGGCCCGATTCTTGGTCACCGCATCGTCGAGTCCGCATCACGATCTTGTCTCCTTCCTGCTCTCGACCCGAGGTCCCGGCCGCCCTCTTGCGGGCTGGATCTGCAGATTCACGAGTCCGCCTGACGCGCGACGTCGTTCGTCGAAGCCCTTCGGTCTATCCAGTCTGTATGACCGGCAGCGGGAAAACAAGGCGAACCCACGACGGGGAGATTATGGTCACAAGGGGTGTCAGCCCAATCCCAGCCAATCCGGCAGCCACTCGAGGACGCGGGGCCTCCAGTACCGAATGAAGTGCTCGGGCCAGTACTCGCGGAGCCCGATGATCGAGCCGGTCACCACGCCCGCCAGGAGGATGAACTTGATAAGGAAGATGATCCGGGTGAAACGACGGAGCTTCTTGCGATCCCGCGCCAACTCGCGAACCAGCTCCATCCGCGAGGCGATGCTCCCGTGGAGCCAGCTGCGCGAGTGCAGCGCCATCCCGTTCAGCAGCGCGATCCGATGCAACGCCCCGGCGAAGATGTCCGCGGCCGCGGGGCACAGGGCCTTGCGATCCGGCTTCTGGCCCGGCGGGGGATGATGCACCAGGCACTCCCGACCGCATTCCTGCCGGTTGCGCCCGACGCTCCGGACGCCGAAGATGTCCGCCTGACGCTCGAACTTGCGTGACACCCAGCCGAATCCGAACACCCAGCACAGCAGGACCAACCCCATGGAGCCGATGTCCAGCGCGTTGTTGTAGTCGCCACGGGAGATCTTGAGCCAGTCCTTCCAGTAGGCATACGGCAGGTACTTCCAAAACAGCAGCAGCAACCCGCCGACCAGGAGCATGCTCAAGGTCGCGAACATGAGGTAGAAGAAGATGTGATGGTGCTTGACGTGGCCTGCCTCGTGGCCGAAGACCGCCTCGATTTGCTCGTCGTCCATGTTCTCCAGCAGCCCGTCGCTGAGCAGCACATAGCGAAATGTCGGGACCAGCCCCATCACCATCGCATTGACGACGACCCCGTCGCTCTTCCAGACAAGGATCTTGCGATAGCGCATCTTGATCCGCTTGCACATCGCTTCCAACGAAGCGCGCAAGGGCCCCGCCGGCAAGATCTCCGTGCTCCAGACGAATCGCAGGATGACCGGCGAGATGAGGAACATCACCCCGGCGGCCAACACGACGGCCACTTGCTCGGCATAGTCCAGGTGCGTCCATCGCCAGAGCTCATGCGAGTACCGGTCGGAAAGATCGTACGCCGCGAGGATGCCCGTCATCGGCACGACCATGACCAGCAGCTGCACGCGGATGTTGAAGACCAGATACTCCCACAGCCGCCACATGCGTCGGGCAGACTCCGGGGCCTCGCCGGCATGATCGACGGCGGACCGCCGGATTGCACGTTCGGCCGGGAACTGAAGCGTCCAGAACAGGATCATGCCAAGGAAGAACGGCAGCATCGCGACCAGTTCGTCCACCGCCACGGCCTTGCCGAGGCCCCATTCCTGTCGAACCACGTGCATCCACGGGGTCAGCAACACGTCCATTCCGAAAGACGCCAGCACCACGATCCGCACGACGGCGGCACATCGGGAGAAGAGTCGCTGGGCGGAGTCCGGGTCCCAAGGCTTGCGGGAGAGCCGGCGGATGACCCAAAGCGAGCTGAGCAACGTCAGCAACCCGATGGCGAGGAGTTGCCCCCCGACCGCCACATACGTCCAGGTCGTGGATTCGAACAGCCACCATGTGCGCGTAGACGTGCGAGCGCTGAGCACCAGGGCGAAGGCGGCAGTGACGACGAAGTGCATCGGTGTGTTCGCATCCCCCGTTGGGGTGGATCGTCTCTCTACGAAGCCAACATCCGTCCCGCCATTCTAGCCGCGCGAGGCGTCAGCATCCATCCGACGGGCTTGTGAGCATCCTCGTCGCCGCCAAAATCCCCCCTCCATCAAGGCGCAGAGTGTCCAGCGTGGGCGCACGGGGTGGGTTCCGTCCTGCTCCATCGCACATGAGGCGCCCCGAAGCCCACCGCGGCCGGAAGTCGACCGCAAGACCCTCGTTCCTAGTACCGTGTTTCACAAGTAGCACGACTATGGCAATGTCCATGCGTGCCACGGTTGTTGCCCGAGCCGCCGGATTCATCCGGCGCGGCCGCGCGGCATGAATGCCACGGCTCGGGCAGGTCGTCGCGGTATTTCTGAAACGCAGTACTAGCGGCACGATCTCACGGCACCTCGTTGCGCTGGTTTACCGGACCCACATCCTGCCCTCCGCCTCGGGCTCGGGTCACCTCGGAACCTCCAGGAACCAGAGTAATCGTGGCGTATACCGCGACGCAGCATCGCCATAACGCCCTTTATACAAGCACTTTATCTGCCTGCTGCGGCTGCCCGGACCGCCGACGGCGTCCCCGGCAAAGTGTCGTTGCACAACTTTCACGAAGACGGCAGGACGCGGAAAATCTTTCAAAAATCTTCGCATAAAACCTTTTATCGGACTCGTCTTCGCTGTATATTACATTTGCTGCATCATGGCGATGAGCGTAAGTGCCGCGACGGATCGCGGCCGCACGTCCCAACTCAGGTAAGGGCAAGGATGCCTCTATCTGCTGTTGCGCAATCTCGTCCTGTCAAGGTCCTCAAGGCCAATGTGGGCATGTTCGTGCCTATTGGTACGGTCTGCCTGATCCTGGTCATCCTGATCCCCTTGCCTACCTGGTTCATGGATTTTCTGCTCGCGGGCAACATCACCCTTGCGGCGATCGTCCTGCTCAGTGTGATGTACCTGACGAACCCGTTGGACTTCAGCGCGTTCCCCTCGTTGCTCTTGACCTTGACGCTCTTTCGGCTCGTGCTGAATACCGCCACCACACGGTTGATCCTGACCAACGGTCCGCAGGGCACCGATGCCGCCGGTGAGATCATTCGGGTCTTCGGCGAGTTCGTCGCCGCCGGCTCGCTGGCGGTCGGCATCATCATCTTCATCATCATCGTGGTGATCCAGTTCGTGGTGATCACCAAAGGCGCGACGCGCATCGCCGAGGTCGCCGCGCGGTTCACCTTGGACGGCATGCCCGGCAAGCAGATGGCCATCGACGCCGACCTGAACGCCGGGCTCATCGACGAAGCCGAAGCCAAGCGTCGACGCGAGGAGGTCACGTCCGAAGCGGACTTCTACGGGGCGATGGACGGTGCCAGCAAGTTCGTCCGCGGGGATGCCGTAGCCGGTATCATCATCACCTTCGTCAACATCCTCGGCGGGCTCTATGTGGGCATGGTCGAAGCCGGGATGCCCCTCTTCGAAAGCCTCGAGACGTTCACCAAGCTGACGATCGGGGACGGCCTCGTCTCGCAGGTTCCGGCCTTCATCATCTCCGTAGCCGCAGGCATGCTCGTCACGCGGTCCACGGCGAAGCGCAGCATGGGCGACGAGATCCTCGGGCAACTCGGCTCGCAGCCGACGGCCCTTGCCCTGGCGGCCACATTCCTCGGCGTGCTGGCCCTGACCCCCCTGCCCAAGCTCCCGTTGCTTGCGATGGGCGGCTCCTTGCTCGCGATCTCGACCATCCTGAGGCGCAGCCGAGCGGCGGAGGCGAAGGCGGAGGCAGAGAAGACCCAACGGGCGGCCGCCAAGGAGGCCACGTCCGAGCCGATCGAGAAGCAGCTACTGCCCGATGCGATGGAGCTCGAGGTCGGCTATGGGTTGATCAAGCTGGTCAATCGCGAGCAAGGGGGCGACCTCCTCGACCGCATTGCCATGCTTCGCAAGCAGATGGCCGCGGAGATCGGCCTCATCGTCCCGCCCATCCGCATTCGCGACAACATGCAGCTCGAACCCAATCGCTACCGCGTCAAGATCCGCGGCATGGACGTCGCCCAGGGCGAGGTCATGCCGGATCAGTTCCTGGCCATCAACAGCGGCCTGGCGAGCGAACCGCTCGCCGGCATCGAAACGACGGAGCCGACCTTCGGTCTCCAGGCCTACTGGATCCCCGAGACGGAACGGCAGACGGCCGAGCACCGCAACTACACGGTGGTGGACGCCTCGGGCGTCTTGACCACGCACCTGACGGAGGTCATTAAGCAACACGCCTCCGAGATCCTGACCCGACAGGAAACCAATCGCCTGCTCGACAATCTCCGCGAGAAGTCGCCGAAGGTGGTCGAGGACGTCATCCCCGACCCGCTCAAAACGGGCGATGTGCAGAAGGTCCTGCAGAACCTGCTGAGAGAACGCGTCCCGATCCGGGACCTCGAGACGATCCTCGAAACCCTCGGCGATTGGGGTGCTCGGACGAAAGATACGGACGTGCTCACCGAGTACGTACGGAACGCGTTGGCCCGCACCATTTGCCAGACCTACCGCAACAACGCCAACGTCATCCATTGCATCACGCTCGACCCCAAGCTCGAGGAGCAGATCAACAGTGCAATCGAACGGAGCGAGCGCGGGGCGTTCTTGACGTTGTCCCCCGCGACGCAGAATGCAATCGTCGAAGCCGTGCATCAGCAGATCCAGCAGGCGATACCCGGTGCGGAGGGGCAGACCCCCGTCATCCTGTGCTCGCCGCAGGTTCGGTTGTGGATGCGTCGGCTCATCGAGCCGGCCCTCCCGCAGGTCGGCGTGCTCGCGTACAACGAGATTGTGCGTGGCGTTGAGGTCAAATCGCTAGGCATGGTGGTGCTGAACGATGAATCTGCAAACGTATCGTGACCGCACGATGGCCGGCGCGCTGCAAAAGGTCAAGCAAGACCTCGGACGCGATGCCGTGATCCTGCACACACGGACCTTCAAGCGCGGTGGCCTATTCGGCCTCGGCGGCAAGAATGTCGTCGAAATCACCGCCACCACCCAGTCAAAACGCTTGTCGAACACCTGGACGCACAGTAAGATAGCTCCCCGGAGCGGCGGGACGGCCGCAGCATCGAACGACGCGAAAGACACATCCAAGCCGGCCGCGCCCGTCAACGCACAGATCAACGAGGCGCTCATAACGGAAATGGGACAAATCCGTTCGCTCGTCGAGCGGATGATCACGGAAACACAACGGACGAGACCTGCCCCGGTCCCGTCCGACTTGTCCGAGACGTACACGCATCTGCTCCAACAGCACGTGGCCGAGGAGTTGGTGCAGGGTCTGCTCGATGAGGTTCGAGAAGGCCTCACCGGCGAGCAGCTGCGGGAAACCGCTTTGGTACGCGAGCGCCTGACAGATTGCATCGCATCCCTGATCCCCGAGGCCGGTCCGATCACGCTCGACGGACCCCTCGGACAGGCGAAAGTCGTTGCTCTCGTGGGGCCCACCGGCGTGGGCAAGACCACGACCGTGGCGAAGCTGGCCGCCCACTTCAAATTGCGGGAGCACAAGAACGTCGGCCTGATCACGATCGACACGTATCGGATCGCGGCGGTCGATCAGCTCAAGGCCTACGCCCGGATCATCGACGTCCCGCTTGAGGTCGTGCTCTCACCGGACGAGTTAAGGGACGCCGTCGATCGCATGCGATGGATGGATCTGATCCTGATCGACACCGCCGGCCGCAGTCAAAACGACGCCATCAAGCTGAACGAGTTGAAGTCGTTCCTGAGCGCCGTCGCGCCGGACGAGGTCCATCTCGTGCTCTCGAGCACGGCGACCCCAGGCCATGTGCGGGCGACCATCGAACGATTCGGTGAATTGGGTGCGGGCCACATCATCTTTACCAAGCTCGATGAGGCCGTTGGGTTCGGGGTGATCTTGGAGGCCGTTCGCCAGGTCAACCAACGCGTAAGCTACATCACGATGGGCCAGGACGTGCCCGACGACATCGGTGTCGGTCGGGCCGACGAACTGGCCAGACTGATTCTCGGACAGAACCAGGTCTCCTCGCTCACGAGGACCGCCGTGGGGCAAGCATGACGACCCCTATCGATCAAGCCGATCGCCTTCGGGCCTTGGTCCGCGACTCTCGCGGGATGAGTCGTCTCGTCGCCGTGACCAGCGGTAAGGGGGGCGTGGGCAAGACGAACGTCGCCGTGAACGCGGCGATCTGTCTCGCCGGCGGCGGGCACCGCGTGGTCCTGATCGACGCGGACCTCGGGCTGGCCAACGCCGACGTGCTGCTGGATGTCCAGGCCCCGTTCAACCTCGGACACGTGATCAGCGGGGCCAAGACCATCGAGGACGTCCTCGTCGAGGTCCCCGGGAACATCCGTCTGATCTTGGGAACGTCCGGCGTCGGTCGACTCGCCAACCTGAGCGAGTTCGAGCGGCACAACCTGGTCCAATCCATGCTCCAGCTCGAGACGATGGCCGACATCGTCGTCTTGGACTGTGCGGCAGGGATATCGCGAAACGTCATGACCTTTGCCGCCGCGGCCGATCACGTGCTGGTTGTCACCACCCCGGAGCCGACGGCCCTGACCGACGCGTACGCGACGATCAAGGTCCTGTCTCGGGAGCGATCGTCCGCATCGATCGGCACGGTCGTCAATTTCGCCGGCAGCAGCGGCGAGGCCCGTTCGTCGTCCGCGCGACTCAGCGAGGTCGCACGACGCTTCCTCCAGCTGGATATCGCCAACGCGGGCTACGTCCTTCGCGACGAGCACGTGCCCTTGGCGGTCCGCCAGCGACAGCCGGTCGTGTTGCGGTACCCAAGGGCGCCCGCCAGCAGTTGCCTGGCCGCGGTCGCCAACAAGCTGATGAAGCAGACGTTCGCCGCGCAAGACGGAGACAGCTTCTTCCGGCGCGTGGCCAACTTCTTCTTCTAGGGGTGTGCTGAACGCCGTGGCGAAGGATCGCCGCGGCCCAACGACAAGGATGTTGACCATGGTTCGCATTTGCGGTGCGTGTACTGCACTCCTGGCGTTTTCCGTAACGATCCTGCGCGGGCTTTCCGTCAACAACCCTACGGAAACGATTCTCACCCGAGCCATCTGCTCACTGGTCATCTTTCTCGTGATCGGATCCGCCGTCGGATGGATCGGGCAGACCGTTGTGGATGATTACAACCGGCGTGTGGACGAAAAGGAGTCCCTCGCGGCCGCCGAGGCCGCCGATGATCTTGGCTTCGGCGCGGACTCCGATGCCGGCCCGGAAGAAGTCGCTACCGCGGAGGGAGCCGAGGTAGCGACCGAATAGGCGTCGCTTCGCGCAGCGCGAACCGACGGAAGGACCCACGTGGTGTCGCCGTATATCTCTACGAGCTTCCGCTCAAGGAGGAGCCGGATGGCCATGAGTAAGATCGACAAGCAAGTCCTGGCCCTGTGGAAGAAGTACAAGCGAAGGCCGGATAAAGGCCTTCGAAACCAACTCATCGAACACTATCTCCCGCTCGTCAAGTACAACGCCGAGCGGATCTGCGCCAAGCTGCCCGACGAGGTCGAGCTCGACGACCTGATGTCCGCAGGGATCTTCGGGCTCATCGACGCCATCGACGCGTTCGATCTCGATCGGGGCGTCAAGTTCGAAACCTACTCCGCCACGCGGATTCGCGGGGCGATCCTCGACGAGCTCCGAACCATGGACTGGGTGCCGCGCCTGGTCCGCTCGCGCGCGCACAAGCTCGATGCCATGAGCAAGGAGCTGGAGGCCGAGCTCGGGCGCATCCCGTCCGAGGACGAGATTGCTCGTCGGATGAACATGAGTCGAGAGGAATTCGACCGGCTCCTTCGCGATGCGACCGCCGTCACGCTCGTCTCGCTGAACCGCAAGTACTTCGAGACCGACTCGAACAAGGACGTTCGAGAGATCGACGTGCTCGAGGACAAGCGCGGGCGAGACCCGGTTCACGAGATCCAGAAGCGCGACCTCAAGGATTTCGTCACCAAGGGACTCACACGGGCCGAGCGGCTGATCATCGTCCTCTACTACTACGAGGAGATGACCATGAAGGAGATCGGCGCGACGCTCGACCTGAGCGAGTCGCGCGTCAGCCAGATGCACTCGTCGATCCTGAACCGCCTGAAGGCCCAGCTCAACGAGCGCAAGCGAGAGCTGCATGTATGACGATGTTATCGGACCCACCGGCCCCGGGAGGTATCGCCCCCTCGTCGGCATCTAAAGGAACGAAACGACGACGGTCGATAGGAAGAAGGGGTTGCTAAACAAGGTGGAAAGCCATGTCCGGCATCGAATCAAACATCGCCGGGTCGATCCTTCAAGCGGGGCTGCAGCAGAAAACGGTGAGCGACGTTCAAGACACCGAGGCCAACCGCGGTATCAACGCGGCGAAGGAAGCCGCCAAACGTGCAGAGCAACGCGCCGACGACATCGTGGCCGACGATAGCGAAATGACCGTCAACACCGACGGCGGTGGCGGCGGCCAGGGCAGGAACTTCTCCGAATCCCCGGTCGAAGAGGAAGCGCCTCCCGAGGTGGCCGAAGAGGACCGCCGCGGCATCACAAAGGACGAGACCGGCCAATACCACGTTGACATCGACGCCTGAGCCACGCCGGTCGGAATCCCCGCTGAAGAGCGTGCCCCATTCCCCTCGTTGCTGGGATACGATTCGCGGATCGCGCTCCCGCACGAACTCCGCTTCGCCCACAATCGGATGCAGACTCTGCTTCGGCGAATTCTTGCTGTTGGGCACGATCCGTCCCAGTGCCTCCGCCATCGAGCGTATGTGGCGCGGCCCGGCTCCGCAGCATGCCCCGATGTCGTTGATACCCATCTCCCGGGTCTTCACCGCGTATGTCGCCATCTCCGTCCGCGCGAGTACGAACGGGTCCAACTCGAGCGGAAACGCAACGCGCCCCTGGAACTGCTGGGTCTGAACGTACGGCCTGTCGTCCGTGCATCGATATGCGACGGGCTGCGTCGCCACGAAACCCGAGACCGAGGCCCGCGGGCGTTCGGCCAGCGGGAGCATCCGCTCCGGGTTGCGGAAGCAATTGATCCCGACAACAGCCGCCCTGGCGTCCACACGGCCGGTCCACCGATGCAAACGGCAAGCCAAGGCTGGAAGTCTTGGCCGACAGCCCCTACAATGTCGGCTCGGTGTGGTGTGAGTCTGAGGACTGGGCACTTTGTCTTACGTGTTCCCCAAGATCCCTAGTACTCTCCCTATCTGAGCCGGGCTGGCCGTCAGGGCGTAGCGCGCCTTCAGCCCGGATGGACCGGCTTCTGGGCAGGCCGAGTCCCGGTATACGATGCCCGTCTGCCGGCATGACGGGAAACGAAGGGCCGAGCAATAGGACCCACAGCGTCCGACAGGAGTAAACGTAGATGTCGATCAAACAGATTCTCGCGAAGGTGGAAGCCGCCGAGGTCCCTAGCGTCAAGAAGGTCGCGCTGGCCTATTCCGGTGGCCTGGATTCGTCCCTGGCCGTCGAGTTGCTGCGGCGGAAGTATAAGGCGGAAAAGATCGTCCCCATCACCGTCGACGTGGGCCAGGGCAAGGACGAGATCGCCGAAGGCAATGCCAAGGCCAAGGCGCTGAAGGTCAAGCCCATGCTCATCGACGCCAAGGACGAGTTCGCCAACGAGTGGCTCACCAAGGCCATCATGGCCAACAGCGACTACAACGGCTACCCCGTCTCCACAAGCATGACGCGACAGCTCGTCGCACGGATCGTCGCCCTCAAAGCCCGCGACCTCGGTTGCGACGCCGTCCTCGAGGGCAGCACCGGCAAGGGCAACGACCAGTACCGCATGCACAACGTCTTCAAGGCATTCGCGCCGGAGCTCGAGGTGCTCGTGCCGGTCCGAGACTTCGACCTCGGCCGTGCCGAGGAGGAGAAGCTCTGCAAGGAATGGGGCGTGCCCGTCAACGAAGTAATCACCGGCGGAGACGACAAGACCATGTGGTGCCGCAGCATCGCCAGCGGGGCCATCGACCTCAACCAGAAGCTGCCCGACCACATCTGGATGTGGCTAGTCCCGCCGGAAAAGGCCAAGGCCAAGGGCGAGACCGTCGCCATCGAGTTCGAAGAGGGCCTGCCCACCAAGCTTGGCGGCAAGAAGGTCCGGCTCGATACGCTCATCGAGAAGCTCAACGTCATCGCGGGTCGGAACGGCATCGGCCGGATCGATATGTTCGAGGACGGCATCATGGGCCTCAAGAGCCGGGAGATCTACGAAGCGCCGGCCGCCCACGTCATCCTCAAGCTGCACCGCGACCTCGAGGCCCAGTGCCTGACCAAGGAGGAGATCCACTTCAAAAAGATGATCGAGGACCAGTGGGCCGTCATGACCTACCACGGCGAGTGGTATCACCCGCTCAAGACCGCGTGCGACGCCTTCATCGCCGAAACGCAGAAGCCCGTCAGCGGCAAGTTCAAGGTCAAGCTCTACAAGGGCAACATCGAGATCGTCTCGCGCGAGTCCGAGACGTCGCTCTTCAGCCGGGAGATCCGCAGCATCAAGGCCAGCGGCTTCGATCAGCGTCAATGCCGCGACGCCGCCGCGATCCGCGGCCTGCCCTTCCAGATCCTCGCCAAGCGCGCGGAAAAGCTGAAGTAGCGCCGCTTCGGAAACGCGAACCTGAGCAAGCGAAAGCTTCGCAGCAATCAGTCAGGGAGCGTTCGCGTTCGTCAAAGACGCGACCGTCAGGAAGCGTTGGCGTTCCTGATGCGAGCGAAACAAGAGTGTGGGACCAAAGGGCGGGTCGTCATGGCCCGCCCTTCTTGATTCGGTCGGTACGACGCCTGCTTGGGAAGAAGCCATCGAATCCGCACACGGCAATCTCACGTCCTGAGGCCGACACCGATGACTACAGAAGCCCCCTGAACTCCTCCTGCGATAAGCCGGCATCGCGTGCGATGGCTCCCATTGTGAAAGCGTTGATGGGATTGTTGCGGGGGATCGTCAGGCGAACCAAGCCGTCCGACATGATGATGTGCCTTCCTTGGCGGATGACGCGGAAGCCGACCTACTCCAAGGCGCGAACAGCTTGTCGAGAACTGACGCCAGGAATCTTAGGCATGTCAGACCGTGACGATCTCTTCGGACGCTGATCGCAACTCCCCTGGAGCAGTGTGACCGGTTCATGGCATGGGAAGAGAACGGTAAGGCAATATCGACCGAACCGAACTACACGATCGATCTAAACGAGGACCGTGAAATCACCGCAACATTCTACGACGGGACGTTCTTTCCCGGCGTTTGTCTTGCAGGGGGCGTTTGTCAGATCGGGCTTCTTGGTCTGGCCGTCATGTTGCTTACGCGCAACCGCCGGAGGCATGTCATGTAGGCGGGCGTGCGGTAAGATGAACGATCTTGAAGTCACCGTCATGGTTGGTATTGCGCGACCGACACACTTGGGCCAGCAGCTTGAGTCATCACTTCGACCGCGAGGCAAGGTCTGCCCACGCCTTCCGCGCAGCTGCAAGAGGACGATGTTCGAGAACGAATCCGCTCAAGGATGTGTTGTTGCTCGGTCCGCCTGGCACGGGCAAGAGCCACTTAGCTCAGGCCATCGGGTATCAGGCCATCACGGCCGTTGGAGGACTGGGGCAAACTAATCGGCGACGTGCCGTCGGCCACGGCGATCCTCGACCGGTTCCTTCACCATGCCGAGGTGATCAACATCACCGGCAAGAGCTACCGGCTCCGCAGCGAGCAACGTAGCGTTACCGACAACGACCGGCAGACCGTCAGCCGCCGAGACGAAACCGGGAGCGACGGGCGCGGTGTTGCCGACATCGAACGCCAGGCTGCCGGCGAACGTCGTACTGCCGGCGAACGTCGTACTGCCGGCGAACAACAGCCACAGCAGAAGCCTTCGAAAGGGACGTAGTCGGAACCGTCTTGTCAGGATCAGGCGAGATGCGGTATAGAGAACTCAATCCAACTGGCCGGTTT
>CAZKCX010000060.1:11773-16250 GCA_964550865.1 uncultured Planctomycetales bacterium | reverse complement strand
GCTGCTGACCGCCCAGGCCGCCTCACCCACCCACCCGTTCGGCGGGTGATGTCTCCTCCTCGCCGCGGCCCCGCCGCAGCAGGTAGATGCCCAGGACGATGAGGAGCACCGGCCACCAGTCCTCCAGGAAGGCCTGGACCCAGCAGGACCATGGCGGGGACCAGCAGGCCGTAGTTCCGGGTGTTGAGGTAGGCCGCGAGGAACCCCGCCCCCAGAGCGAGCAGGACGATGGAGCCGTTGAAATCGATGAAGTTCTCCAGCAGCAGCAGGGCACCGATTCCGATGAGGATCCATCCCCAGACCTCCCCGCCGGGGTTCTCCCGGCTCTCCGGTGCGCTATGCTCGTGCCCTTCGTACGCTGATCCCGGCTGCTCGGTCATCTCTTCTTCCCCCGTGCGGGTGGTGTGTCCTATCCCACTATACACGTCGCACCGGACAGGTGTTTCATCGTGCCGGCCGATCTGAGCCCCGAAGTCGAAGCGGCCTACCGGGCATGCGAGCGGCTGGCCCGCGACCACTATGAGAACTTCACCGTGGCCTCCTTCCTCCTTCCCAGTGGGACCCGCCGCCACATGGCCGCCCTCTACGGGTTCGCCCGGGGGGTCGATGACATCGGGGATGAGTACGGCGGGGACCGGCCGGCCGCCCTGGACGGGTGGGAGGCCCATCTGAGGAGCCTCTTCGGGGAAGAGGTGGACCCGCCGGGCCCCCGGCCCCAGGTCTTCAAGGCCCTCGCCCAGACCATCCGGGCGTGCGGGCTCCCCGCCGGGCCCTTCCTGCGTCTCATCGAGGCGAACCGCCGGGACCAGCGGATGCAACGCTACGAGCGGTGGGAAGACCTGCTGGAGTACTGCACCTACTCCGCCGACCCGGTAGGCCGACTGGTGCTCCGGATCTTCGGGGAGACCGACCCCGAACTGGTCCCTCTGAGTGACGCCACCTGCACCGCCCTCCAGCTCACCAACTTCTGGCAGGACGTGGCCCGTGACCTGGCCATGGGGCGGATCTACCTGCCCCGAGAGGACATGGAGCGCTTCGGGGTGGAGGAGTCCGACCTGGCGGGACCGCCTGCGGGCCCGGCCTTCCGGGACCTCATGCGCTTCGAGGTGGAGCGGACACGTCCCCTCTTCCGGGAGGGATGGGAGCTGGTGGGGCGGGTGGATGGCGCCTTCCGGGTCGACCTGGCCCTCTTCACACGCGGGGGCGAGGCGGTGCTGGATGCCATCGAGGGCGGGAGGATCTCGCCCGAGTCGCCGCTGCCGCCCCTGGATGCGCAGACGGTCAATGCGTGTGAGGCCCTCGTAGCGCAGATGGGCATCGAACCCATCGAGGAGGCCATCCGGTCCGGTTGCGACGTCATCCTGTGCGGACGTGCGTATGATCCGGCCGTGTTCGCGGCGCACCCGGTGCACGCGGGCTATGACAAGGGGCTTGCGTTCCACTTGGGAAAGATCCTGGAGTGCGCGGCCATTGCCGCCGACCCGGGCTCCGGCTCCGACTGTGTGTTGGGGATCCTCCGAGAGGATCATTTCGTGCTCGAGCCGCTGAGCGACGATCGGCGCTTCACCGAGCAATCCACGGCGGCGCATTCGTTGTACGAGAAGTCCGACCCGTACGTGCTGCCCGGCCCGGGCGGGAGGATCAATCTCTCGGAGACGAGCTTCACCGAGACGGGAGAGGGAACGGTGGTGGTTCGCGGCAGCCGGTTCGAACCGTCCGATGAGTACTACATCAAGTTGGAGGGCGTCACGAAGAAGGGCTACCGGACCGTCTCCGTGGCGGGCACCCGCGACCCGAGGATGATCGAGTCCGTCCGGCCCATCCTAGAGGACGTGGAGCGCTACAGCATGGACCTCCTGGCAAAGGAGGGGATACAAGGAAGCATCTTCTTCCACGTCTACGGCAAGGATGGCGTGATGGGACGGTTGGAGCCCGAGACCGTCGTTCGCTCGCACGAGCTGGGGATTGTCTTGGAGGCTATCGGCGCCACGCAGGACCAGGCGAATGCCATCTGCAGCTTCGTGCGCTCGGCCCTGCTGCACTACGGCTATCCCGGCAGGATCTCGACCGCGGGCAACCTGGCGTTCCCGTTCTCTCCCTCGGACCTGCAGGCCGGCGCGGTATACGAGTTCTCGGTGTTCCACCTCATGAGGATTCACGACCAGGGCGTGTTTCGTCTGCAGACCGAAGAGCTGGGAGGCAGCACATGACGAAGCTCACCGACCTGGCGAAAGTCATTCGCTCGAAGAACTCGAGCCCGTTTGAGCTCACGTTGGACATTATCTTCGAGGAGCGCGCCGTCTACGCGAGGGCGAAGGAGACGGGTGCCATCACGCGAGCGACGATCGCGCGCTTGTACGATATCGAACCCGATTGCGTGCGGCGCGTCATCTACTTCGACCCCGCGCACGCGGTGAAGATCACCCTGGTGCGGCCTTTACCCTCCGGCGCCCCCGGAGATACTGACGTGTATGGCGCGCAACAGCACGGACCGTTGTTGCAGCTTGCCCTGGATCTCTAGAGGTCCGAACCTCATCCGCGAGAAGGAACGTATCATCGCCAAGAGCCTGGTCCCAGGCAGCTCCGTCCGAGAGAACCTCATCCACGCCAACTATCACGCCCCGCGTGGACGGCAGCGTCTGTACGCGCTGGCCGGTCAGCTCTCGCAGCGCTACCTGTACCCGTCCGATCTCGTGGTCGGCGTCATCGGCGCGGAAGGGGCGGGCAAGTCCACGCTGATCAAGGGTCTCTTCCCCGGCCTCGAGCTCACCAACGACGACAACGGCATCAACGTGAAGCCGACCCCGCTCTTTGACTTCTCCCCCGAGAACTACTTCTCCGGGCACACGTTCCACCTCGACATCCGCTACGAAAGCGCGTTCCGGCAAAGGCACGAGATCAAGAGCGCCATCAACCAGGCCGTGGAGCATAACCGGCGCGTGGTGATCGAGCATTTCGACCTGATTTTCGAGACGCTGGGCTACAACGCGCAGATCGTCTTCGGCATCGGCGAGGAGGTCATCGTCTGCAGACCGACCGTGTTCGGCCCGTTCCCCCCGGCCATCAAGCGCGTGGTGGAAGAGACCATCGGCTATCGTCTGATGGCGCATTCGGCGGAGGACATCACCGTGTTGGTGATGCAGGAGTTCTTCAACTACGAGCCCCCTGCCCTGCACTCGAACGTGAAGCACGGGTTCGTGCTCGGGTTCGAGAAAGAGCCTGCGTTCGACCTCGAATGGCTGGAGAGCAAGGTGCTGGACATCATCGAGCAGGACCTTCCGATCGAACAGGTCGACGAGAACCATATCCGCGTGGGCAAGTACATCATGTACTGCACGGGCACGCGCACCCATGTCCGCTCGTCCGGCATGATCGAGAACTTCCGGATCCGCAAGCAGTTCGAGTATGATCCGATCGCCAAGGAGTACCTCCTGGTCGGCATCGTGGGCAGGGAGGAGATCGACGGCGTCGACGAGTTGGTTCCGCTGTTTGATTGAAGGGCACAGGATGGCAAACGGACGTGCGGTGCATGCCGCCGATATCTACCGACGCGCGAAGGAGGCCGTCCTGGGGATGAACGTGGTTCTCCCGGAGGACGTGCATGCCCGCTTGCGGGAGGCGCATGAGCTCGAGAACGGCCCGGGCAAGGAAGTGCTGGCTCGGATCCTCGAGAACGTCGACGTCGCGGCCTCCCAGCGGATACCCATGTGCCAGGATACGGGCATGGTGATCGCGTTCGTGGAGGTGGGTCATGAGGTCCGTATCGAGGGCTCGGTCCGACAGGCGCTCTCGCGCGCCGTGGCCGAGGCGTACGACGAAGGCGCGTTCCGCAAGTCGGTCGTGAGGGATCCCCTGGATCGGGTCAACAGCGGTGACAACCTTCCTCCGGTCGTGTACCTTGAGGAGGTCGAGGGCAGTACGGTCCGCGTGGGGCTGATTGCCAAGGGGTTCGGAAGCGAGAATTGCTCTCGAACCTACATGCTCAAACCCACGGACGACGAAGAACGCATCGGCGAGGTGGTGTGTGAGACCGTACGACTGGCCGGCGGATCGCCCTGCCCGCCGGTGATCCTCGGCGTGGGGATCGGCGGGACGATGGACTACGCCGCCGTGCTGTCCAAGAAGGCGCTGCTCTGCCCGCTGGGCGCGAAGAAGGACGAGGCAACCGACCGGCTCGAGGCCGCTCTGCTGTCGCGTGTCAATGGCCTCGGCATCGGCCCGGGGGGGCTGGGCGGTCAGACGACCGCGCTCGGCGTCAGCGTGTTGCGATACCCAACGCACATCGCCGGACTGCCGGTAGCGGTGAGCGTCAACTGCTGGGCCGACAGGCGAGCGACGGTAGAGATCTAGGTTCCATAGCGGAATGCGCGACGAACCCATGCGGCAGGGGGGATCACGCGTGTCCCGGCTTCGTAGCGCTTCGCCGCGACAAGCTTGCTGACGTACGCTCACGGGCGATACACCCGTACTGCAAGGC
>CAZKCX010000060.1:0-11763 GCA_964550865.1 uncultured Planctomycetales bacterium | reverse complement strand
AAGGCCGCTGCTCATGATGCGGGTCGAACTACCGCTGGACGAGAAGGTGATCGACGAACTCCGCGCCGGCTGCGAGGTGGAGCTCGACGGCGTGCTGTATAGCGCGCGCGACCAGGCGCACCGCAAACTCTTCGAGGCCATCGAGGCGGGGCACTCCCTGCCCTTCGATCTGAAGAACCAGGTGATCTACTACATGGGCCCGGCCCCCACGCCGAAAGGGCGCGTGATCGGCGCGTGCGGCCCGACCACCGCCTCGCGCATGGACCGCTTCACCCCTGCGTTGCTCGTTCACGGGCTCAGGGGGATGGTCGGCAAGGGTCCCCGAAGTGCGGAAGTGCGCGACGCCATTGTTCGGAATCGCGGCGTCTACTTCTACGCATTCGGCGGCTGCGGGGCCCTGTACGCCGAGAAGGTCAAGCATTGCGAGCTGGTGGCCTACCCGGAGCTGGGACCGGAGGCCGTCTATCGGCTAACCGTCGCCCGCTTCCCCGCCATCGTCGCCATCGACGCCCGAGGCGAGAGCATCTTTTCCCCCATGTCATGATCGAAGACGAGAAAGGGTACCGAATACACCCGTCGTTGCCCTTTTCGTGATCGGTGGGTTACCATCGAAGGCATGTGTAAGGACAATGCGATGCGTAGACGTACGTTCTTGCGGCTCGTAGGCGGTGGCGCGATTGGTGCCGGGACGCGTCGGCTGGATGCAGCGGCGAAGGCCAAGACCGCGAGGACAGGCGGGCCAAGCTCCCTTCCCGATCTGGACCGCATTCGCACCTTCGACCACGGGTCGGTCGCTCTTCGGCCGGGCCCGTTCGCAGATCGGCTGGACCTGTTGCGCACGTATCTGCTCGGCGTTCCCAATGATGATCTCCTGAAGGGGTATCGCAGAGCGGCCGGGCTTCCGGCGCCCGGGCGGCACCTGGGTGGGCTCTGGGGAAAGGGCAGCAGCACCATCGTCTTCGGCCAGTGGCTTTCGGGTATGGCACGGCTATGGCGGGCCACGCGAGACGCAGCCCTCTTGGACAAAGCCGTCTTCCTGCTCGACGAGTTCGCCAAGGTCGCTCCGTCGGTGAGGGCCGGCACCTACGGCTACGACAAGTTCGTCTGCGGCCTGGTGGACATGGCGTGGTACGCCGAACGGACCGAAGCCATCGCGGTACTCGATGTCCTCACCGACAGGGCGGAGAAGTCCCTGCCCCGTGCCAACGCACTGCCCAATCCCTCCGACCCGGATGGTCGAATGAACGGTTCCGGCCATGAGTGGTATACCCTGCCCGAGAACCTGTACCGCGCCTACGTCCTCACGGGCAACGAGCGCTACCGCGCCTTTGGGGACCTATGGCATTACGACGCGTTCTGGAACCAGTTTGCCGAGCCATCCGCGAGCATTACGTATGGCGTCCACGCCTACAGCCACCTCAACACCCTGAGCAGCGCGGCGATGCTCTACGCGGTGACGGGACAGAAGCGGTATCTGCGGATCATCGAGCACGCCCATGATTGGTTCGTGAAGACCCAGTGCTTCTCGACGGGCGGCTTTGGGCCGGGCGAGAGACTTGTCAGGCCGGGCGGCTCGCTGGGGCGGTCGATCGAGAACTGGAAGAACCCCGTGCTGGATGCGCTGGCCCCCGGAGCGTCCGCTGAGATCGGGTGCGGGACGTGGGCGGTATTCAAGCTGTGCACCTACTTGCAGCGGTTCACCGGCGAGGCACGGTACGGAGACTGGGCCGAACGGTGTCTCTACAACGGGCTCGGAGCTTCTCTTCCTCTCGCACCTCGGGGGAAGACCTTCTACTACGCGGACTATCGGCTGAAACGTCCGCGCAAACGCTACTTCCCCCATGACTTCCCCTGCTGCGCTGGCACCTACGTGCAAGATGTAGCCGCTGTGCATGACCTTATCTATCGCTTCGACGATCGCGGCCTCTACGTGAGCCAATACGTCCCCTCGGACCTCACGTGGCACCATCAGGGTCGCACGATCGGCGTCTGTCTGAAGACCGACTACCCAGGGGATGAAGCGATCTACGTCGAGTTCACGCTAGATGCCCCGACCGCTTTTGCGCTCCGCTTGCGCATCCCAGGTTGGAGCGAGGGAGCCACAGTCGCGATCAATGGCAACCGTGCCAACGTCGAGGCGCGGCCGGGGACGTGGGCGGAAGTGTCGCGCACGTGGAAATCGGGCGATCGAATCACCCTTCGCATTCCGCAGCCACTCCGTACAGAGTCGGTTGACAAGGCCCATCCTCGAAGAGTCGTCAACGTTCGGGGGGCGGTCGTCATGGTTCGACTGGAGCGCAAGGACCACACCTACGGCCCGCTGATCCCCTTCTATGCAGCACCCGAAGGCGTGCCGTACCTCATGTATCGGGACCTCTGCGGGGCTTTCGGAGCTCGACCCGGATCCCGTCGTTGACGCCATCGTCGCCCTCGACGCGGACGGCAATGGCGTCTTCGCCCCAACGGCCTAATCGTTCTTCGGGCCTGGCCGGCCGCGCGGTCCCACCTTGCTCAGGTCGATCGGTTCGAATCCGATCTCGTGGGCGGGCGAGTCCGCGGGCAGGCTGAAGTCGCCGGAGGCCGGGGCGGCGAATCGCGGATCGGCGATGCGCGAATGGGTCTCGTGGCCCTTGGCCTGCCACTGCTCGAACGTCATTCCGCCGAAATCGAGCTCCTTTCCGGAAGTATCCCAGTACAGATTGTGGTCCACCTTGTAGTTCTGCTTGTCCCAGCTATCGCCGTAGATCTGGCCGTTGTCGGAGAGGATGATGTTCCGGGTGAGCGTGACCTCCCCTTGGTCCTTCCGGCGGAGGATCTCATACCCGTTGGAGAAGGCGAAGATGTTGTTGCGCACCGTGTGATGCTTGCCGTACTGTTTCCAGCAGGCGTCGGGCACGTTGTAGACAACGTTCTTCTCGTACAGGATCTCGCCGCTGCCGTTGTCGACCTGAATGCCGAAGGTCTGGTGCGCCGGACCGTCCGTGTAGCGAACAAGATCGTGGATCAGATTGCAGCGGAGCTTCGTCCCCGGCTGACGGGCGAGCGTATAGAGCCCGCTGTTCGAGGCGATCCGCTTGTCTCCAAGGTGATGAACGTGGTTGTATTCCACCAAGTTGTGATGCGCCGGGGTGAGCACGTACCGCCAGGTCCACCCGATCGAGATGCCCATGGCGAGCATGTCGTGGACCTCGTTGTGCCGGATGGTATTGTGCCCGCTGAAGCCGACCCAGATCCCCGCGCTACACAAGTAGATGTGGCCGCCGTCGTGAATCCGATTGTCGGTGATGACGGTGTGGCTCGTTTCGAGGTCCTCGCCCTTCGGGTGTGCCGGTCCGCTGACCTTGATCCCGCCGCCGCCCAGGTCGTGCAGATGGTTGCCGACGATCTCGTTGTGCCGGCAACCGTCGCCCAACTCGATCGCGTACGTCCCAAGGTGGACGAGCTCGTTGTCCTTGATGGCGCAATGACGGACACCGGTGGCGCGGATCGCCGCGGGCACGAACACGTCCGACTGCCGTTCGGTGTATCCGTCCTTGGGGAATGCAGCGCCGCTATAGGCAAACGTCAGCCCGCGAAACGTGATGTGTTCCACTCGTGCCTCGGGACGCTCCGGGTCGCCGAGCTGTACGAGGTAGTCCACAACCGGCGCAATGAACTCGGCCTTGCGCATGTCCTCGCCGGGCAGAGGCCGGTAGAGCAGCTCGCCCGTCCCGCGATTCAGATACCATTCGCCGGGCTGGTCGAGTCCCTCGAACACGTTTTCCACGTAGTAGCGCGGGCCGTACCAATGGAAGTGCCGCTTCGGCGAGCGGGCGACAGGCCCGGCCACTCGGCAGAGGTGCTGCTTCGGATCGACGCTCGCGATCGGCCGCCGCGTTTCGCTCCAGCCGAACAGCTTGACGATCTCGACGTCCTGAAGGCGGGTCCAGTCGGCGCGGATGTCCCCAGGCTTGAAATGGAAGGCGAGTCGGTTGATCCGCGCCTTTCGGTCTTTGGGCGCGGGCAAGCCGGTGAGCTTGGTCCAGCCGCGATTCGGCGTCCGTGCCCTCTGTCGACGCTGACCGTTCACGAACAGCTGTCGGAAGCACCACCGACCCTCCTTCACTGCAGGCAGCACAACCTTCCAGAGCTTGCCATCGCCCGGTTGCCATCCGGTAATGCGACGGCCACCACTGAGGATCGGCCTCTCGCCGGGATGGGCCGCGTACGCAATCGGCGCCGTGGCCGTCCCTGAGTCGCGCGGCTCGAGAAGGAATGGCTCGGTCAGGGTGTAGGTCCCCCCATGCAGGAGGACGGATACCGGCCCCTTCAACCCGCCCTGGGCTTTCAGCTTGCGGATGGCGTTCCGCGCGCCGTCCGGAGACGCCAGCGGGCCGCCTCCCTTGCCGTCGGGCTCCGCTAGCCGGCCGTTCCAGCCGTCATTGCCCTTGGGCGAGACGTAGAGGATCGTCTTGTCGGCACGAGCGCTGCCGGGGATCCATAGGAGCAGCAGCAACACGCCGACCGGGAGGACGGAACCTCTTGCCTGGAGGACCCGAGGCAACGAAACGAACGGAGTCGCGTGAAGCCGTCGGCGTTCCGGCACACGTTGAATCGGTAGGGACATCGGATGCCTCTCATTCTCTAGTACGAATCGATCGGCCCGGGGGAATCGCCCGGACTGCCGTCCAAGCCACAAGGATCTTCGGTCCGCTTCGTGGCTTCACGGATGCCGCCTCGAAGCACCGGGCGCGCAGTGTATCAGCGACACCGTCCCTTTCAACAGCGAGATGCATCAAGGCAGCGTCTGGCGCAGGACGGCCGGCGACGTCGCGGGACACCGATGCGCCCCTTGCATCCGCACGGGCCGCCAAGTATCTAACGCAGGTAGGAGGTCGGCGCTGCCTCCAAGCGCAGGACGGGTCGGCGCGAAGGACGCCGGTCGACGTCATAGGAGGAAGCACGGAATGCCTGGAGCATCGCGAACAGGCCGCGGAATCAGGCGAAGGGACTTCGTCGCCGCGGTAGGTGCCGCGCTTGCCGGCGGGGCCCGGGCCGGAGGCAAGGAAGGCGCCGTCGAGGGTCTCCGCGCCGGAGCCGCCGCCGTCGACATCACGCCCGTGAAGTTTCCCGTCATCGTCAACGGCGGCTTCCTGGAACGAAAGGCCAACAAAGCCCACTGGCCGCTGCATGCTCGTTGCCTCGTGCTTGACGACGGCCGTAGTCGCATCGCCATCGTCGTCGTCGACAGCTGCGTCATCCCGCAGTACTTGCTTGACGAAGCGAAGGACCTGGCCCACCGGGCCACGGAAATCCCCATCGACCGCATGTTGATATCGGCTACGCATACGCACTCGGCGCCGTCTGTGGTGGGCGCCTTAGGCACCGGCCGCGACGAAGCCTACGCGCGGTTTCTGCCCGGCCGTATCGCCGAGGCGATCCGGTTGGCCTCCTCGAACGTCGAGCCGGCCAAGATCGGCTGGAAGGTGACAAGGGACTTCGAGCACACCCACTGTCGCCGCTGGATTCGTCGTCCGGACAAGATCGGGACCGATCCATTCGGCCGACGCACCGTCCGGGCCATGATGCACCCCGGCTACCAGAATCCGGACTACCTGGGCCCGGCCGGGCCGGTCGATCCCGACCTTTCGCTCCTGTCCTTGCAATCGCTCACCGGCAAACCGATCGCGGTGCTGGCTAACTATTCGATGCACTATTTCGGTGCCCCGGCGGTGTCCTCCGACTACTACGGTCTGTTCGCCGACAAGCTGACGCGCCTGATCGGCGCCGAGAATGCCGACCCGCCCTTCGTCGCGATGATGTCGCAGGGCACGAGCGGCGATCTCCACTGGATGGACTATGGCCGGCCGAAGAAGTCGCTCGACATCCAGGCGTACACCGAAGCGGTCGCCGAGGTGGCCCGCGAGGCCTACAAGCAGATCGAGTACCGCAAGCACGCCTCGATCGTCATGCGCGAGAGGAAGATTATCTTGCCCCGCCGCGTGCCGGATGAGGAACGTCTGGCCTGGGCCAAGAAGATCCTGGCCAAGATGAAGAACCCCACGCCGCGCAACAAGACGGAAGTCTACGCGCGCGAGCAGGTCCTCTTGGCGAAGAGGCCGACAGCAGACGTGAAGCTGCAGGCACTCCGGATCGGCGAGGTGGGCATCGCGGCGATCCCCTGCGAGGTCTTCGGCGTCACGGGCCTGAAGATCAAGGCCCAAAGCCCGCTGCGGCCAACCGTCAACATCGAGTTGGCCAACGGGTACGCGGGATATATCCCTCCGCCCGAGCAGCATGAGCTCGGCGGCTACACCACGTGGGAAGCGCGCAGCGCAGGCCTGGAGGTCGAGGCCGAGCCGAAGATCGTCGACGCCGTGCTCGCTTTGCTGGAGGAGGTATCCGGCAAGCGCCGTCGCTCGTTCCGGGAAACACACGGCAGCTACGCCAAGGCGGTGCTGGCCTCCGAGCCGCTCGCGTACTGGCGAATGGGGGAGTTCGAAGCCTCGACGGCCGTAGACGCCACCGGCAAGGACAACCACGGGCTCTACGAAGACGGCGTTGCCTTGTACCTGGAAGGCCCCGACGCCCCGAGCTTCTGCGGAAAGGGCCGCAGCAACAGGGCTCCCCGCTTCGCGGGAGGCCGCATGAAGTCGGTCGTCATCGGCCTACCTGCTCGGTACACCGTGGAGATGTGGTTCTGCAACGATTTGCCTTACGATGTACGACCCGTCACTGGCTACCTGTTCTCGCGCGGAGCAGACGGCGCGAAGGGCGCGCCGGGAGACCATGTGGGCCTCGGAGGCACCCACTCGGCGGCGGGCAGGCTTATCTTCTACAACGGTGATTCCGCGGGCGACGTGCTCTGCGGCGAGACCGCCCTCCGCCTTGGAACCTGGTATCACCTCGCCATGGTGCGTCAAGGCGAAACCGTCGCCGTCTACTTGAACGGCGACCCCAACCCGGAAGTCCAGGGGAAGGCGGCCGTCGGATACCCGCCCGGCATCGAGCAGGTCTTCGTGGGCGGACGGAACGACGGCTTCGCCGGCTTCGAGGGCCGAATCGACGAAGTGGCCATCTACGGGCGCGCGTTGGCCGCAACCGAGATCGCCAAGCACTATGCGCTGGCCGAACCGAGGCCGCTCCCCAAACAGAAGACGTCTTGATGCCGCCGGGTCACGGCTGGTCCTGCGTTTCGGAAGGATGGCGACACCATCCCCGAGCCGCCTTTGGCGAGCAACGACCGCGACCTACGCCGGCACGATCCATCGTCGCACCATTTGTGGAACATGGCCGTGGGGCGGGTTTGCATGCCCGCGCAACGCGATTATCATGCCTTTTCACGCGGGTATGGCGGACGAGCACGCGGTGTTCCCTGAAACCGCCGCTTCACCGCCCTCGTAGGGAGTCGAGCATGAAAGCCGTTGCGAATGCGTTGATCATCCTGTCCCTAATCGTTCCTTCGCTTCAGGCCGCCCCGAAGACGCCGAAGGCCGCCGCCCGACAGACCTCGCGCTCCGACGCATCAGCCGCCCCAAAAGGGAAGAAGCCGACCACCCCGGAGGAGATCGTACGGACCACCTGGCCGGCGACCATCGCCGTCCTCCAGGACTCGAGCTTGGACGTGGCCGCCAAGGAGAAGGAGATCGAGCGCCTGGTTACCCCGCTCATCGACTTCGAGCTGATGGCCAAGCTGGCACTGGGCAAGACACACTGGATGCGGCTCACGCCCTCGCAGCGCAAGAGGTACGTGCCGCTTTTCGTGGAGCGCATCAAGCGTTCGTATCGGGAGAAGATCGCGCTGTACAAGGGCGAGAAGATCCTCATCAAGTTCCCTCCGCCGGGGACGGCCAAGAAGAAGTCCAGCCGGATCGTCCACGTCCCCGTCGAGCTGACGACCAAGGACAGGCAAGCGATCGTACTGCACAAGTTCCGAAAGGCCGAGAAGGGATGGAAGCTCTACGACGTGGAGATCGAGGGCGTGAGCATCCTCCTGTCGTATCGATCGCAGTTCAACGACATCCTCCAAACCGGCACCGTCGAGGACTTGCTCACCCGATTGAAGGAAGAGCCGCCTCGCCAGCCGGCAACCCGTTGAGCCGAACTCGATGACGACGAAACGCTATTCGCGACCCGCCGCGCTGTTCGACCGGCTGGTCTTGGGGCATCCCGGCGCGGTCGTCCTCGGCGTGCTGGTGGCGCTCGGTGGGCTCGCGCTTCAGGCGCGACACTTCCGGCTGGATGCCTCCGCCGAAACGCTGGTTCTCGAGGGGGACGAAGATCTCCGCTACGCGCGACAGATCGGCGATCGCTACGGCGGGCAGGATTTCCTTGTCGTCACGTATACCCCCCAAGGCAATCTCTTCTCGGACGAGACACTTGCCGATCTCCGTGGACTGCGGGACGCCTTGCGTCGGCTCGATCGCGTCGAATCCGTCCGGAGCATCCTGGATGTCCCGCTGATCGAAAGCGGGACGGCCTCCCTCGAGTCTCTCAAGGAGGAGCTCGCCACGCTCGACTCGCCCGACATCGACAGGTCTGCGGCGGCGGCAGAGCTGCGCGAAAGCCCCCTGTATCGTGACCTGCTCGTCAGCCCGGACGGCCAGACGACCGCGCTGCTCATCGTCCGCGAGGACGACGACGTCTACGATCGCTTGCTGAAGCGCCGCGATGAACTCCGCAATGCCCGTGGCTCGGGCGGGCTGAGCCCGGCCGAACGTAGCGAGCTGACGGAGGTCACCCAGCAGCTGCAGGAGCGCAAGGACGAGATCGCGCGCCGGCGCCACGCAGACATCGCCGCCATCCGGGGCATTCTGCGCGATCATGCCGAAAAGGCCCGGCTGTTCCTCGGCGGGGTTAGCATGATCGCGGACGACATGATCACCTTCATCAAACGCGATCTGAAGGTGTTCGGATTCGGCGGCGCGATCGCGCTGGGCTTGGCGCTGGGCCTCATCGTCGGGGGGCTGCGCTGGGTGTGCCTCCCGATGCTCTGCTGCGCCGTGTCGGTGGTGGCCATGCTCGGCCTGTTGGGCTGGCTCGGCTGGAAGGTGACGGTGATTTCCGCCAACTTCATCTCGCTGCAGCTCATCATGACCATGGCGCTGGCGATTCATATCGCGGTGCAATACCGAGAGCAACTGGCCCGGGACCCGTTGGCACCGAACCGACGCCTCATCCTCGACGCGGTTCGCCTGAAGCTTCAGCCCTGCGTCTACGCGATCCTGACCACGATGGCCGGCTTCGCGTCGTTGCTACTTTGCGACATCCTGCCCGTCATCGTGCTCGGGCGGATCATGATCGTCGGCCTGGCGGTCGCCCTGGTCGTATCCTTCCTGCTCTTGCCGAGCTTGATGGCCCTTCTGCCAAAGGCGCCCCCCTCTCGGGTGACCGGTGGACCGAGCCGTCTAAACGCCTCCTTGGCGCGATTCACGGAAGGGCACGGCCCCTTGATCCTCGCACTCAGCGGGATGATTCTGGCGGGCGGGCTCATCGGCATCTCGCGACTCGAGGTCGAGAACCGGTTCATCGACTATTTCCGCGCGGACACGGAGATCCACCAGGGCATGCAGGTGATCGACCGGGAGCTGGGCGGCACCACTCCGCTGGACGTCCTTGTTGAGTTCGGGCAGCCCTCTGCCGCTGACAGCACCGTTCCCGAAGAAGCCGAAGACGTCAGTGAGTTCGACGAATTCGCCGAGTTCGAAGACGCGGTCGACGAGGACAAATACTGGTTCACGCAAGACAAGATGGCGCGAATTCGCGCCGCGCACCGATACCTACAAGGGTTGTCCGAGACCGGAAAGGTGCTGTCGCTGGCCACCACGCTGGAAATCGCGGAGCGGGTGACCGACGGCAGGCCGTTGGACAGCTTCGACTTGGCGCTGCTCTACAGCGAGACGCCGGAGGAGTTCAAGGAGCTGCTGGTCGAGCCCTACGCCTCCGTGAAACACAACCAGGCCCGCTTGCTGGTGCGGGTGCGCGACTCCGAGCCTTCGCTGCGGCGCGACGCGCTGCTCGAGAAGATCAAGGCGGAGTTGCCCGATCACGTGGGGTTGGGAGCCGACCGGGTTCGCCTCGCCGGCTTGCTGGTCCTGTACAACAACATGCTGCAGAGCCTGTTCGATTCGCAGATACGCACCTTGGGCGTGACCGCATTGCTGTTGTCGGGGATGTTCCTGGTGCTCTTTCGATCCTGGCGGATCACGCTGCTGGTGCTGATTCCGAATGCGTTGCCGGTCGTGATCGCTCTGGGGGTGATGGGTTGGCTGGACATTCCGCTCGACATGATGACAATGACCGTCGCGGCGATCGGGGTCGGCATCGCGGTGGACGATACGGTACACTATGTGCATCGGTTCAAGCGCGAGCTGGCACAAGACGGAGACTACATCGCCGCCATGCATCGATGCCATGGGAGCGTTGGACTGGCCATGACGAGCACCTCAGCGGTTATCACGATCGGCTTTGCCATCCTCGCCCTCTCTCGCTTCCTCCCGACGGTCTACTTCGGTTTGCTGACGGGACTCGTGATGATTGTCGCCCTGGTGGCCGATCTCACGTTGCTGCCCCGTTTGCTGGTCCTCGCCAGGCCGTTCGGCAAGGAGACCGTATGAGTCTTCCCCACCGACGCCGGCTGGCCGCAGGGCCAGGCTGCGCATGCCGACGGTGGAACGGCATGCCTTCGCTGGTTGGCACCCTCCTTCTCCTCGCCGCCGTGGCAGTCGGGTGCGGTGAACCCAAGTCGAGTTGGTCGTGGGGATCCCAGTCCGCCGACACCGCAGATCAAGCGACGAGCCTCCAGGCCGATCCCCCAGCGATCCAGGCCTCGGGTCCGCCGGCGGATTCCACCTCCGAGAGGGCAACCGACCCGGCCGACGAGTTCGAGGAGTTCGACGAGATCGAGGAGGAGCTGGCCGAGAAGATGGTCGTGGTGGAGGACCCGCTGGAGGACTGGAACCGCGCGATGTTCGAGTTCAACGACGGGTTGTATTACCACGTGGCCAAGCCGGTTCTCGAGGGCTATGCCAAGGTCGTTCCCAAGGACGCGCGGATTGCCATCCGCCACGCCTTCACCAATGTCGGGATGCCCGCTCGACTGATCAACTGCCTGCTCCAGGGGAGATGGGAAGACGCCGACACTGAGCTCCGCCGATTCGGGATCAACACCACGGTGGGGATCCTGGGCTTCAGCGATCCCGCCCACACCGCCTACGGGCTTGAGCCGGTGCATGCCGACATGGGGCAGACCTTCGCCGCCCACGGCCTGGGCGAGGGATGCTATCTCGTCTGGCCCGTCATGGGGCCGTCCACGGTCCGGGATACCGGCGGCGCGGTGCCCGACGCGTTCTTGAGCCCGCTGACCTATCTGCAGCCCTGGGCGGTGAAGCTCGGGGTCTCCTCCGGCAAGGGCCTCAACAACGGCTCGCTCCAGGTGGGCGTGTACGAGGCGATGACGTCCGACGCCGTCGACCCCTACGTGGCGGTCCGTCAGGCGTACATTCAGTATCGCAGGAGGCAGGTGCAGAAGAAGAGGCAGGAGGAACGTCCCCCCGAGCAGGCGACCGCCCTCACGGGGGAGCCCGTCGGGCCTCCACATCCGGATTGGGGGTCGTAGCCTGGCGAACTCCCGTTGTCGGTCTCGAAGGCTCCGCTTGCGCGTTGCCGGCCTTTGTGTACCCGGCCTTCCCATGCCCTCGCTCCGCTCCAAGCACAGGGCCATGACCTCTTCTAACCCATCTTCGACAGTTTGGGCGAGGCCGGCTGGGCCCGGTTCTTGCTTTG
>CAZKCX010000059.1:0-16555 GCA_964550865.1 uncultured Planctomycetales bacterium | reverse complement strand
CGATTCTCGTGCTGCTGATCGCTACGCTCGTGCTCCTCGTCGTGACGGGCCTGGCCGCCATGCCGGACAAGGCGCCCGTGAGCGTCGCGGCGATCATGGCTCACGCCGAATCGTCCCGGGCGCTGATGTACGCGACGCTCCTGACACTCCTGGTCGCGCTCGGAATCTCGCTCGCGTGGCGTCGGCTCACGCTGGCCGAGGCTATGGACGCGATCGTCGTCGGGTTCAACCGGATGCTCATTGCCGCGGTGATCCTCTCGCTGGCGTGGGCGCTGTCCGACGCCATGCGAAGCCTGGAGCTTGCCCAGGTCGCGACCGCGCACCTGCGTGACGTCGGCGTCAGCGCGAGGCTCTTGCCGCTGCTGGTCTTCCTGACGGCGGCAGGGGTGTCTTTTTCCACGGGCACGAGCTGGGGGACGATGGGCATCCTCATGCCCGTGACGGTCTCGGTGGTCGCCGAGCTCGCGACCGGTCTGCCCGCCGAGGCCGCCGGTCAGGCCCTCTACGCCAGTGTGGGCAGCGTCCTGGCGGGGGCGGTCTTCGGCGATCATTGTTCGCCCATCAGCGATACGACGGTGCTGTCGGCCGCCGCGACGCAGTCGACCATCGAGGACCACGTGTGGACGCAGATGCCCTATGCCCTGGTGGCGGCGGGCGTGGCGATCGTCGCGGGACACCTGTTGTGCGATCTGCTCGGCCTGAACCCCGCGATCGGTCTGGCGATGGGTATTGCCGGCCTGGCGGTTATCATTCGAGTTCTCGGTCGGTCGACGTTGGAGACAAGATGATGCCCGTTCCAGCGGTCTTGGTACGCTTGTGGGCGAAGCGCAATACGGGTGCAACGGCTGTGTCAGCAGCGCAAGCGGAATGGGCTTCTGTGAGGAGCACGAAGCCAGAAGGGGCGCGAGACGGCAGCGGCCTCAGTGCTGCGCAGAGGCATCGCGCGTCGAGCGCGACTGATTGCGGCGCGACCGCGCCGATAGCTACGTGCGACACGACCGATGGGCGTCGACATCCTCGTTCGACGCCGAACCACGAGGAGGGAAGACCCACATGAACGACACAGAGGTGTTCCGCTTCGAAACCGATTCGCTGAGACACAGTTCCACCTCCAAACGGGTGGCCCACCGCTTTGCCTGTCCGGAGCTTGGTCAGGTGGCCCACCGTTTCGGTTTTTGGGTGGCCCACCGCTTCAGCGGTGGGGGACGCGAACTCTCACGGTCCCTTGTGATCCCAACCGCCATTGCCCTCGCGTTCCTCTTGGCGAGCATGCAGCGCGCCTTCGCCGCCGAGAAGCCCCCCTCCGGCGACGCCGCGTGGTACGACCAAGAGTCCGTCGCGGAGGAGTTCCCACCCCGCTACGAGGGGGAACTTCGAGACTCCCGCTACCTCACCATGCGCGACGGCTGCAAGATCGCCGTTGAGGTCTTCGTCCCGAAGGGCCTCAAGCCGGACGATAAGGTCCCTGCGATCCTCCATCAGACCCGCTACTGGCGCTCGGTTGTCTTCAAGCCGCCGCTTGATAAGGTGCGAGACCCGGAGCGCCTGATGAACGTCCGCCGGTTCTTCGTGCCGCGCGGCTACGCCTGGTTGAGCGTCGACGCGCGGGGTTCCGGTGCGTCGTTCGGCCATCGGGCCTGTGCGTACTCGCCCGACGAGGTCCGCGACGGCGCCGAGATCGTGGATTGGATCATCGAACAGCCGTGGTCGGACGGGCAGGTGATCGCCACGGGCGTGAGCTACGACGGCGGCACGGCCGAGATGCTCGCGACGAACAAGCATCCGGCCGTCAAGGCGATCGCGCCGCTCTTTAGCATGTTCGACCCGTACCAGGAGGTGGCCTATCCGGGCGGCGTGCATCTGTCCTGGTTCACGCAGGTGTGGGGAAGCCTCGGTCAGGCCCTCGACCGCAACACGATTCCCGACCTGGTCATCAAGCGCTTTGGTCCATCGATCAAGATGCTCTGCGAAGGAGTACGTCCGGTCGGAACGGACACCGATGGTTCCCTGTTGGCCGAGGCGATCCGCGAGCATCGGTACAACTGGAAGCTCCACGAGACCGCGCTCAAGATCGCGTGCCGCGACGATCGCATCCCCTACGATTGGACGCTGGGGTTCGATACGCTGAGCCCCTATGTGCATGCCAAGGCGATCGACGCGTGCGGCGTGGCCGTCTACAGCTACAGCGCGTGGTTCGACGCGGCGTTCGCGCACTCGGCCATCCAGCGACACCTCACGCTGACGAATCCGAAGAACCGCCTGATCCTCGGCCCGTGGAACCACGGGGGACGGCGCAATTGCAGCCCGCATTCGTTCGGCAAGGCAAGGTTCGACATGCCCATCGAGCTGTTCCGTTTCTTCGAGCATCACCTCCGCGGGGCGGACACCGGCCTCGCCGCCGAAAAGCCCGTTCACTACTTCACGATGGGCGAGGAACGATGGAAGGCCGCAGACACGTGGCCTCCGCCGTCGAAGCCGCGCACGTTGTATCTTGCCCAGGACGGCGTGTTGTCCGCGGACAAGGCTTCGGCTGAAGAGGCGAGCGACGAGCACCGGTTCGACTACACGCACGGGACGGGCGAGCACTCTCGTTGGAATTGCCTCGTGATGGGGGGGCCGGTGGTGTATCCCGATCGCGTCGAGCAGGACCAGAAGCTTCTTTGCTATACCACCGAGCCGTTGCGCGAGGCGACGGAGGTGACGGGTCATCCGATCGTGGCACTGCACATGACCTGGCCCACTCGGGACGGCAACGTGCTGGTCTACCTCGAGGACATCTGGCCCGACAGGAAGATCCGGCTGATCAGCGAGGGCGTGCTCCGGGCCGTCCATCGCAAGCGCAGCGACGAACCGCCGCCGTACAAGCTGCTCGTGCCCTATCACACGTTTCGGCGGGCGGACATGACGCTACTCACACCCGGCGAGCTGGCCGAGCTGACGTTCGACCTGCTGCCGACGTCGTACCTGTTCAAGAAGGGACATCGCATTCGCATCGCGATCGCCGGCGCGGACGTGGACCACTTCGCGACGCCGCCCGGTCCGCCGCCGACCGTCAAGGTGCATCGCAGCGCGAAGCTGGCCTCCCACGTGGTGTTGCCGGTCGTGACACGACCTTGACACCGCGCCGACGCCCGAATGCAATGGCAACCCGGCTGTCCACGGGTAGGGGGACTCGATGCGGCACAGTCGTTCTCGACTGGCAGGTTCATGATCTCACGGCCGAGGGCGGCCGTGCCACGACAACTCATGGGCAAGATGCCCATGCTACGAACACACACGGTCGAGGGCGACTGGGCCACACGAGGGCACGGCCTGGGTGCCCACATACGCCCAAGCATCCAGCCTATCGAACGGAGCGTGCACACATGAACGAACCCAACCAAACCCGACGACGCTTCCTCTCGACACTCGCCGGAGGAGCGACCGCGATGGCCCTGCCGCAACGGCTCCGCGCCGAGACACGCCGGCCGGACCGCAAGCCCAACGTCCTGCTGATCCTCGTGGACGACCTGGGCTACACCGACCTGTCGTGCTACGGCGCCAAGGACGCCAAGACGCCGAACCTCGACCGCCTCGTAGGACGCGGGATGCGCATCGACCCGTTCTATGCCAACTGCCCGGTCTGCTCGCCGACCCGCGCGGCCGTGCTGACCGGTCGCTATCCCGACCTGGTCGGGGTGCCGGGCGTGATCCGCACCAAGCCGCATCAGAACTTCGGCCATCTCACACAGGACGCGGTGCTCCTGCCGAAGGTCCTCAAACGAGCGGGCTATCACACCGCCATCGTGGGCAAGTGGCATCTCGGCCTGGAGTCGCCCAACACGCCGAACGACCGGGGCTTCGACCACTTCCACGGCTTTCTCGGCGACATGATGGACGACTACTACACCCACCGCCGGCACGGCATCAACTACATGCGGCTGAACGATCGCGAGATCGACCCCAAGGGCCACGCGACCGATCTCTTCACGCAGTGGGCGGGCGAGTACATCCGCGAGCGGGCCGAAACTGACCAGCCGTGGTTCCTGTACTTGGCCTATAACGCGCCGCACTCGCCCATCCAGCCGCCGCCCGAATGGATCGAGCGTGTGAAGAAACGCGAGCCCGGCATCGACAACAAGCGGGCCAAGTTCCTCGCCCTCGTCGAGCACATGGACGACGGCATCGGCAAGGTGCTCCAGACGCTCGAGGCCAGGGGCCAGCGCGACGATACGCTCGTCATCTTCACCTCGGATAACGGCGGGGCGCCCTGGTTCGGGGCCAACAACGACCCCCTCAACGGCGGTAAGCAGGACATGTTCGAGGGCGGGGTGCGCGAACCGATGTGCGCCGTCTGGCCCGGCAAGATCCGACCCGGCTCACGGAGCGACCGCGTCACGACGACGATGGACCTGTTCCCGACGATCTGCCAGGCGGCCGGTGCGGAGTTCGACCACGAGATCGACGGCCAGAGCGTGCTGCCGACGCTGCTGGGCAAGGATCAGGTGCCAACGGATCGGTTCCTCTTCTGGATGCGTCTGGAGGGTGGCAAGCGCTACAAGCGCAAATGCTATTACGCGGCGCGTCACGGCCGTTGGAAGCTGCTCCAGAACACCGCCTTCGAGCCGTTGCGGCTGTATGACCTGAAGGCGGACCCGTACGAACAGAACCCGCTGCCGGACACGCATCCGCAGTACAAGGTCCTGCGCGACGCGCTGCAGCGGCACATCGACAAGGCCGCCAAGGTGCCCTGGCAACGTCCCGATCAGAAGGAAGAGTCCTGACGCGCACGTAGCACGGGCATCTTGCCCGTGAGTTTCTCTGGCACGGTCGCCCTCGGCCGTGGTGATGAGGCATGCCGTCCTTCGGCTCAGGTCATGTGGTGCGGGGCCGTTTGTAGCACGGGCATCCTTGTCGCGGCGTAGCGTCGCGAAGCCGGGTTGCCCGTGAACCCCGCTCTGAAGGGGCGCCTCCATGGCACGGGCGTGCTAGAATCCTCGCCGGTTCGTGGCTGTATCTGCCGTCCAATCGACCCACGCACGCAGGAGGATCCCCCCATGACCCCATGGCACGATGCAAGTCTTCCGATCTCCCTCAGACGATACCACGCCCGCGTGAGGGCTCGCGGGCTCATCGTGTTGTCGTCCGCGCTCATCCTGTCTTTCCTCACGGAATCGGCCTCCGCGGACTCCCACCTGGCCGGCTGGCTCTACGAGGCCAAGTGGGGCGTCTTCGTCCACTACCTGGCCGGCACCGTCGCCCGCGGCGACGAGACGACCGTCGAGGAGTGGAACCACTTGGTCGACGACTTCGACGTCGCGGGGTTGGCCGATCAGATCGCGTCCGTCGGGGCGAAGTACTTTTTCATCACGCTCGGCCAGAACTCCGGCCACTACATCGCCCCGAACCCGACCTACGACGAGATCGTCGGCATCTCCCCGAGCAAGTGCTCCCGACGCGACCTCGTGACCGATCTATACGAGGTCCTCGCGCCGAAGGGCATCCGCCTGTGCGTCTACCTGCCGTCCGGCGCGCCCGACCGCGACAAGGTCGCCGTCGAAAGGCTCGGCTGGAAGCGTGGCGACCACGCCTATTACCAGGCAAAGGTCGGCAAAGACATCCCCCGCAACAAGGACCTGATCGCGTTCCAGCGGAAGTGGGAGCGCGTCATCGCCGATTGGTCCAAACGCTGGGGCAAGAAGGTCTGCGGCTGGTGGTTCGACGGCTGCTACTACCCGTATGAAATGTACATCCAGCCCGACCCGCCGAACTTCGAGAGCCTCGCGGCAGCCGCCCGAGCGGGCAACCCCGACAGTATCGTGGCGTTCAATCATGGCGTGATCGGTCAATCGCACCCGCATCGAAACCCCGGCCAAACGGTCGTGCACATCACGCCGCGCGAGGATTACACGGCCGGCGAGATCATGGGCGTCATGGAATCGTGCCACGGGCGGTTCGTCGACGGGGCACAGTTCCACATCCTGAGCCATCTCGGCCGCCAGTGGGGGCACGACCGGCCTCGCTTCTCGGAGCGATGGCTCATCGAGTACGTCCGCGAGATCAACCACTACGGCGGCGTGGTGACGTGGGACGTGCCGGTTCGGCCCGACGGGCGGATCCCGCAGGAGTACATCGATCAGTTCCGCGCGTTAAGCGAGGGGTTGGCCAAGCCGCGACCGCAGCTCCCGCCGGGCAACCTAGCGAGCTTCAAGCCGGCGCGACTTCTGAACCTCTCCGGGACAAAGCCGCTCTGGGTGAACGGCTCGAAGCACTTCGCCCGCCACGGCGTGGACAGCTTCCACCAGACGCACGCCCTCGCCGGCGGGGAGTGGCCATGGACGTATCACGTCGACCTGCTGGAGACGGCGTCCGTAGCCCGCGTCGTCGTGTGGTTCCCCAAGAGCAACTACGCGACGGAGTACAAGGTCGTCGTCTCGGCCGACGGGAAGGACTGGAAGACCGTCGCCCACGAGAAGGAAGCGAGCCCGGGTCGGCACGAGCTTACGTTCGACGCGACACCCGCGCGCTATGTCCGCGTCGTGTCCATCAAACCGAACGGCGAAAACCAGCCCGGTGGCCAGATGGCCGTCGGCGAGCTGGAGGTCTATGCGGCGAAGTGAAGTTCCATCGCTTTGAAGGTGATAGTCTCGGGGCAGACTGGGGTCTGTCCCGTTCGCGGGCGTATTGGGGCAAGGCCGCCGGTTTGCATGTCGTTGGCGCAGCCACTGTATTCAGAGCCGGCCTGTCCTCAGGCCGGTCAAGACGCGTCGGCCCATTAGACGCGACCGTGAGGGAGCGAATAGCTCCGAATTTGCCCTCGCATGGGCATGTCCCTTCAGAGCCGGGCCGTCCTCGGCCCGGTCAGAATCCCTCGACGACGCACAGCGACCGGCCTGAGGACAGGCCGGCTCTGAAGGATGTGTTGCCATCATTCCTTGGACGCTGATCCGTCGTTGAATCGGTCGCGCCAATCGGGATGATGCAACCACAAGACGGACGACCCCATATACAGGGTAGGCGCCTCCTGGAGTCTTGGGCTTCACGCCTATCCATCGGTGGACCGTCAATCGCGTCTTCACTGCCTGGCCGTATACCGCAGTACGAAGAGGTCTTTCCGATGCCGATTCTTCGACTCGCAGCAGGATTCATCGCCGCTGTGCTACTGGGCGGAGCGTCCCGTTGCTCGGCGGCCTCCAGCCCGTGGTAACGGATACCCCCTTACGCATGCGTCCCGGAGGGACGCCGAAAGCCATGCTTCGATTGGTGGCCAAGAACGCCGATCTGAGCGATAATCCTCGGACGAGTGCTTCTGTTCTCGAGAGACGTTCATCGAAAGGGGTTTCGCCATGCGATACGCAATCGCGACTTTGCTGTCCTTGTGCTTCGTGGTCCCCGCCTTCGCGGCGGACAACCAACTCACCGAGCAGGAGAAGAAGGAAGGGTGGATCCTCCTGTTCAACGGCAAGAACCTCGACGGCTGGATGACCAGCAGCAAGAAGCCGAGCAAGCGCCCCGTCGAGGACGGCGCGATCAATCCGCACAAGTGCGGCGGCTACATGATGGTCCACAAGAAGCAGTGGGGCGACTTCAAGCTCAAGATGGATTTCAAAATCAGCAAGGGGTGCAACAGCGGCATCTTCCTCCGCACCACGCCCCTCAAGCGACGGGGCCGATACAGCCTCGGCTACAATGGGCTCGAGATCGGCATCGACGACACCAAGTCGGCCGGCTACCACGACACCGGCGCGATCTACGACCTGGTCAAGCCCTCCAAACAAATGGCCAAGCCCGCCGGCGAGTGGAACCACATCGAGATCCTCTGCAACGACAACCTCATCGAGATCGAGCTCAACGGCGAGAAGATCACCCGCATGGACCTCAACGAGTGGGACCGTAAGCTCCGTCGCCCCGACGGCTCGCGGCACAAGTTCCCGACCGCCTGGAAGGACCATCCGCGAAAGGGGTACATCGGCCTGCAAGACCACGGCCATGACTGCTGGTTCAAGAACATCAAGCTCCTGCCGCTGGGCAAGGATAAGGAAGCCGCCAAGGGAGAGTAGTTACCGGACGAACGACGCGCCGGAGTAGGGGGGAGGCTCGTTCCCTCTGTCGGCGCGCATTCTCGATCATTTCAAGGGCGCTAACACTACAGCGCAAGGTAGTGGCTTCAGGGCGTGGGCACCCCTTTGGCGCTGCCGAAGACGCGGATCAAGTCGGCGCTTTGGTGGACCTTGCGCTGTAGTGCTACGCTGCCTGCGAAAGTGTTTGGACAGTGGGCGAAACGTGGGTGGCCCACCTCTTCACTTGTCCCGTCCCATAAGAAAAGGCGCCGCGTGGCGCCTTCTCGTGATGGCTCTTCGGTTGTCTGCGGGGGGGCTCGTCCGTCTACTGCGGCACGTGGAAGATCTCGAGCTGCGACTCGTCGGACATGAAGCGATAGCTCTCGGTGGCGTCGAGCGTCTCGGGCGGCTCGTCCTGCAGGATCGGTATGACCTCGGGGATGCTTAGCTCATACAGCCCGTCCGTGCCGTAGGCTTCCGTGACGAAGTTGCCACAGAAGACGTTCATGAGTTCGCGGAGCGCGTCGAGACGGCCCTTCTCGGCCTCGCTGTCTTGCGGGTCGACCCCGAGGAGGTTGGCGGCCAGGGTGGCCGCGAACCGTCCGTCGCAACGCAGCACGAGCCGGCCCTTATTGGGCCCGGAGTACTGGATGCTGCTCTGCAGCGTGTATTTGGGTGTCGGCGTGTCTTCGTCGGGGTCGTTGACGAAGATGAATGCCATGTCACTGAGGATGTCAGAAAAGATCCTCGGTAGAGCGGGCGTAGTCGTCTTGTTCATCTTTACACCCCAGAATGGGTTCCAGAATCGCGCGCAGCTGTTCCGGTCGGAACGGCTTTCGGATGTAGCCGGTGATGCCCTCGGCCTGCAGCTCCTGAATCCGCTGATCACTCCCTTCGGTGGAGACAATAATGACGGGTGTATCCCTCATGCCTTCGTGCTTGCGTACGGCGTGTACGAGCTGAATGCCGTTCATCACGGGCATGTTGATGTCCGCGAGGACGGCCGCCATGGGATGGTCCGCCATTTGCGCAAGGGCCTCCATCCCATTGCTGGCTTCGTAGATGTCGCCGACGTCGAGGCCGATCATCCCGATCGCCTTCTTGACCATCGCCCGGATGGTCTGTGAGTCGTCTACGATGAGGATGTCGTTAGGCATGGAACTACTTCCTTGTCTCGGCCATCACTTGGACCTCAGCGAGTTCGGCGATGACCTGGGCGCCGAACGCCTCGAGGTCGCGCTCCGTCAGGTTGTATCGATTCAGGATTTCCTCGTCAGCGCGATAGCTCAGTCCGTCGTGGCCAAGGCCGAGCCCGAGCATCAGACTGACCGCATTGGCCAGGTACACGAAGTCCACGAACGGGTTGGGATTCTGAGCGTCGGCCGGCTCGTGGTGCCAACGGATGCAGCTGCTGATCTCTTGCGGCAGCTGCCATTTGTCGACGAGCAGGGAACCGACTTCGCAATGGTCGTAGCCGAGCACCATCCGCTCGGCCTCGTTGAACGCGTACTTCTCCTCCTGCACGAGCTTGCCGATCTTCGCGTATTCCTTCGCGACATATTCGTTGAGCACGACCTTCCCGATGTCGTGCAGCAGGCCCATCGTGAAGAGCAGGTTGCTGTTGTGCAGGCCGACTTTCGCGGCGATCAGCTCGCAGCCGATGGCCGTCGCCACGGAATGCCGCCACAGGTCCGCGGGGGCCAGTCCGTATCCCTTCTGCTCCTTGCCGAGCAGCGCATCGGCATGGACGGCCATCACGAGTTGCATGAGCTTCGCGACGCCCAGGCAGACCGTTGCTTCGTTCAAGCTGTTGATCTTTCGGTTCAGGCCGAAGTAGGCCGAGTTGCAGATGCGCAGCACCTCGCTGGTGATGACCTCGTCGTACTTGATGACCGAGACGATGTCGTCGATGCTGCTTCTGGGGTCGCGGAGCACCGCAAGCAGCTTGAGCGTCGTATCCGGCAGCGGAGGTAGGGTGTCAACCGCCGCGACGATGTCTTCCACGCGGTTCATAGTTCCACCTCCCCCTCTTTGATCTTGATGGTGACCCGACCATCGGCCAGGTCGAGCCGCATCGTTCTGCTCAGCGTGCCTCCGACGTGTTCGCCGTTGATCATGACGCCGTTCTTCCAGAATATCTTGCGCAGAATCAGGTAATTGCGTTTTCCGATATTGAACGAGCCGTTGTCGTCCAACAGCTGCGATCCTCCGGCGATCTTCACGATCATGCGCTTCTTCTCGGCGCCCAGCTTGTACGCCTCCTTGAAGAGGGTAGGCAGGCCGGTGTCGGCGAACATTGCCGGCTTGCTCTTGGCCTTGTCGGGCGCGACGGAAGACTCGGGCAACATGTAATGGAGCAGGCCGCCTACGTTCACGGTCGGGTCGTAGATGGCGACCCCGATGCAGCTTCCAAGGGAGTAGGTGACCAGCTTCGACGCTTGGCCGTTGGCCTTCATCACCTTGAGGTCGGCGATGTCGACGATGTGGTCCATGGAACGCTCGCGAATGTCAGTCGATCAATGGGGAATCGGTCGTCAGGGAACCGGTCGTTCCATCATCCGGCGGCTGCGGCCTTGGCTGCTTGGACCTTTTCCATGGTCTGTTGAATCTTCTCCGCCAGCGTCTCCGTGCTGAACGGCTTTACGATATAGTTGTTCACGCCGGCCTTGAGGGCTTCAAGGACGCGGGACTTCTCCGCCTCGGTCGTGCACATGATCAGGGGCAGCTCCGTATCGTTCGACCGGATTTCGTGCACGAGCGTAATGCCGTCCATATTCGGCATGTTCCAGTCGATCAAGATGAGATCCGGCTGTTCGTTCTTGAGCAACTGGAGGGCCTCCAAGCCGTCGCCCGCTTCCATGATGTCGGTGTGACCGAGCCGGGCGAGAACATTCTTCTGGATGTTCCGAATCGTCCGGGAGTCATCTACCAGCATGATCTTCATCACTTCGTCTCCGTGTCGCCCATTCTCATCCGCTGCTTCCCGCCGGATTGCGGGCCGGCCCGTGCCATGCCACGCGAGCGACGCTATCCAGCGCGATCTCTCGTCGCCTGCTCGTTCGTCAGAAGGCTTCGGTCGTCTCCGACAAGGCCGCGATCTCCTCGCTGGACAGGACTCGATCGATGTCCAGCAGGATCTTCACGGTGCCCTCCACCTTGCCCATGCCCATCAGGAAGGTTGTGTCGACCGACGTACCGAGGGCAGGCGGCGGTTCGATCTCACCCGAGGGGATGTCGGCGACTTCCCTGACCGTATCGACGATGATCCCGACGAGTGTCCCGACATCCACCACAATGATGCATGTTTCATCGGTGTACTCCGCCTCCGGCATCGCAAACTTCAGGCGAAGATCCACCACGGGGATCACTTTGCCCCGCAGGTTGATCACTCCCTTCACCTCGTGGGGCATTTGGGGCACCTGGGTGATCTCCAGGAGTCCCATAATCTCCCGGACTTTCAGGATCGCCACGCCGTACTCCTCGCCTCCGAGGGCGAACGTCAGGTACTTGCCTCCCAAGTCCCGCGTTCCGGCGTTCTCTGTGGCGTTCGTGACGGCTTGCTGATCGTCTGGCACGGTAGCGTCTCCTTTTCCTGCTCTTCCCCGTGCGGGGGAGCCTGACGTCCTTAATCCCTATGCCCGTTGCCCGTTATGCATCTCCAAAAGGCTGGGCGCGTCGAGAATCAGCCCCACCTTTCCGTCCCCCAAGATCGCGCCGCCGCTGATTCCCTTGACCTGTTCGAACCGATTGCCCAGAGACTTGATTACGATCTGCTGCTGTCCGATTAAATCGTCCAAGACGATGCCGATCCGCTTGCCGTCGACGATGGCGATGACCACCATGCGCTCCCACACCGGCTTGGGCTCCACCGGGATGCCGAAGTGCTCCTCCAAGCGAATCAGGGGGCAGAGCTGCCCGCGGACCATCAGCATCTCGCCCCGCTGCTGCACCGTCGTGACCTGCTCCTTCTCCGGGCGCAGCGATTGATCGATGGCGATCGTCGGAATGATGAACCGTTCCTCGCCGACGGTCACGACCATGCCGTCGATGATCGCCAACGTCAGGGGCAGCCGGATGGTGAACTTGCTGCCTTTGCCTTTCTCGCTGTTGATCTCCACCTTGCCGCGGAGCTTCTCGATGTTTCGTTTGACGACGTCCATCCCCACCCCACGGCCGGAGATGTCGGTGACCTTCTCGGCCGTGCTGAAGCCCGCCTGCATGATCAGCGCGAAGACCTCCTGGTCGGAGAGCTGGTCTTCCGCCGTGATCAGAGCGCGTTCGATTCCCTTGGTGATGAGCTTGTCGCGATCCAGTCCGCGACCGTCGTCGGTGATCTCGATGACGATATTCCCGCCTTCGTGCGCCGCGTGGAGGTGGACGGTGCCCGTCTCGTCCTTGCCCGCGGCGAGCCGCTCCTCCGGCAGCTCGATCCCGTGGTCCACGGAGTTACGGACCATATGCATGAGCGGATCGCCGATCTCGTCGATCACGTTCTTGTCCAGCTCGGTGTCCTCGCCGGAGATCGTGAACGTGACCTTCTTGCCGGCCTTGCGGCTCACGTCCCGGGCCAGGCGCGCCATCTTCTGGAACGTCTGATGCAGCGTCACCATGCGCATGGCCATGGTGATCTCTTGCACCTCGCGGGTGATCTTAGTGACCTGCGAGACATCTTTGGTGAGCTTCTGACTCTTGCCGAGTAACGGGTGCTGGCTGACCATGGCTTGGGCGATCACCAGTTCGCCCACCATGTTCACCAGATGGTCCAGCTTGGACGTCTCCAGCCGGACGGTCAGATCCTTCTTCTGCCCTCCTCGACGATCGACGCCCGAACGTCGGTCCGTCCCTGATCGCCGTTCCTCCATCTGTCCCGGCGCGTCGGGCGCGGTCTCGGACGGGGCGTCGTTTTCGTTCGGTAGGGTCTGCTCCGTTTCGCCCGGCGAGGGCTGCGCGTCCTTCCCCCGGGAAATGGGTTGGATCATCTTGGAGTCGATGGCGGCCTGGAGCGCGGCCAGCGCCTGCGTGATGTCCGGCTGCGGGACGACCTCCCCCGTCGGGTTCGTGCAGTACTCGGCCACCGCCTCCACCTGCTCCTTCAAGATATCCAACGTATCGAGGATCAGGTCGATGTGGTCGTTGGTGAGTGTGAGCTGGCCCTTGCGGGCGAGATCGAGCAATGTCTCGCCCTTGTGCGTGAGGGCTTGGATGTCCGCGAGGTTCAGGAAGCCCGCCATGCCCTTGATCGTATGGAAGGGTCGGAAGAGCTCGTTGACCTTCTGCGTGTCCGACAGGTCTTGTTCCAGCTGCAGCACGGCGGCTTCGATCGCCTCGATGTGTTCTTGGGCTTCCGTGTTGAAGCTCTGGACGTACTCCAACTCGTCGTGGTTGATGTGCAGGGGCTCCGAGACGTACTCCTCCTCCTCGACAGAGGATGGATCCGAAGCCGGGCTGTCTTCTGGCTCTTGCTCCGTGGCAGCCAAAGGTCCCGACGGATCCTCCGATTCGTCTTCGTCGCAGTCCTTTGGGGCGGATGCGGCATCCTCTTCGGAGGCCGATTCCTCGTCACCGTCGCCGTACGAGAGGACCTTCTGGAGGAAGGCGTTATCGGACGGCACGGGGGCGCGTGTCGGGTCGGCCTTCAGCGCCTTCTGGATCTCCGAAATCGCCTCCCGAACGGTCTCGAGCGTGGCTTCGAGGTCGGGGTAGGCCTCGAGAACGATGCCCTCGAGCATCGATGCCAGCGCGGCGCCGAACACGCTGAACTGTGAGGTGTCGCCGAAGTCCGAGGCGTTCTCCACTCGGTGGAGGAGTTCGCTGACCTGGCTGTGCATCTTGGCCAACTCTCCGAGGTCGGTCACGTCGCAAAGGGTGGAGGTCAGCGCTAATTGGTCTACGAGGGCTTGGACGGTGTTGGACCCTGATGCGTCAGACACGAGGGGGCTCCTGAAATCAAGGATGTGTCCGCGCGCTCCGCGCGATCATGCACACGTAGCAACCTAGAGCTTACGTCGGATCGGAAAGGGTGTGGATGAAGGTAAATCTTCCGTAAACCCGCAGAAGGCGGTCCCGACGGCGAGAGGAGGCCGCATGTTCTCGGACCTTCCCCGTCCTCTCCCGGATCCGGGTCCTTCGGTCCGAATTCCGGCGGAGGAATCTGCTTGACGGTGTCCTTCTTTCCGGGGGGAGAATTGACGTGCCCTCATGCAAGAGCCGATACAGTTTGACAGTGGAATCGCCGATCGGCGACGAGGCGGCGCATGAGTCCGCGCCGAGGTAATCGAAGCCCTACTGGAGCGCAAAAGGACAGGCCATGGACGTCAAGTACATCAATCCCTTCGTCGGTGCGGTTCGGAACGTCTTTCACACGATGCTGGGCGTCGAGGTGACGATCGGCAAGCCCTACATGAAAACGGATGAACGGGCCTCCGCCGATGTCAGCGCCATCATCGGGTTCTCCGGCGATGCCGCGGGTTGTGTGGTCATCAGCTTCCCGATGGCCGTCGGCGCCAAGTGCGCGTCTACCTTTGGCGGTGAGGAAATGGATGCCAACCACCCGGACTTCGCCGACGCCCTGGGCGAACTCGCGAACATGGTCGCCGGAAACGCCAAGAAGGACTTCGAGGGAGTGGAGATCAGCATTTCGTTGCCGAGCGTCATCATCGGAGAGAAGCATACGGTCTCGCGAAGCAACACGTTTCCCAGGCTCGTGATCCCCTGTGAGACCACGCTCGGCGAGTTCTTCGTGGAGGTCGGCATGAAGATCGAAAGACCGGCCACCGTCTCATCGGGATGAACACGTGCGATCGCGCCTGTTCTTCCCGGCGGCTTGGCCTGACGGAACCTGAATCCCAAGCCGACCCGTCACCACAGGAAGCGCGGTATGGACGCGACCGAAGCGCCACCCTGCAAGCTCGTCGTCGATAAAGACCGCCTCGCGGCGTCGCTGGTGTTTGACGAGACCGCCGATCCGACGGCCTTTTCCCGCGAGGAGATCAGCCGCATCCTGGAGGAGGGGAAGATCAAGCCCACGCCCGGCCTCGAGAAGCGAATCGACAAGCTCGTGGCCATCCTGCAAGAGGGCAGACTGCCGCCCGAGCCCGTCTTGATGGCGCGCGGTCGGCCGGCGGACCCCGGAGAGGCCGGCACCTTCCATCTGGCCGAAGACCTCCAGCCGCGGGACGAGGAGGTCGAGAAAGAAGAAGGCAAGGTCGACTACTACGAGCAACACAAGTTCATCACCGCGTCGGAAGGCCAGACGATCGGACGGCTGATTCCCCCGCGCCCTCCCAAGCCGGGCGAGGACGTGTACGGGGAGATCATCAAGCCGACCGCTCGCAAGGGAGAGGTTACCCTCGGAAAGAACGTTCGCGTCGGCGAGGGGGGCGAAACCGTCGTCGCCACCTGCGACGGGAGGGTCGTATACGATCGCTTCAACGTCTCCGTGGTCGACATCGTCCAGGTCGACGGCGACGTCGACTTCTCCAGCGGCAACGTCGATTCCGCGAGCGATGTCGTCATCCGCGGAGGCGTGCTCGATCTCTTCAGCGTCAAGAGCAAGAAGTCCGTTGAGGTCGGCGGCAATGTGGAGGCCGCCAGCATCCACGCCGGAGGCGATGTCCGAGTGCGCGGAGGCGTGCTCGCCAAGGAGAAGGGCAAGATCGTCTGTGGCGGCAGCTTTCACGCGAAGTTCTGCGACAGCGTGCACGTCGAGGCCGGGGGAGACGCTCATATCGCCAAGGAAGCCCTGAGCTGCACCATCTTGTGCCAGGGGGCGATCTTCGTGGAGTCCGGAAGCCTGATCGGCGGCAAGATCTATGCCCGCAACGGAGGCGAGGTCAAGGTGCTGGGAAGCGATGCCGGTGTCCGGACGCAAGTCGGGATCGGCATGAACCCCGACATCCCCAGCATGCTCAAAGAGATCGACGAGAAGGCGAAATCGCTGCAGGAAACCGCGGACAAGATCCGGACCACGGTCAAGCCGCTTCTCGACAGCCTCCGGCGCCTGACCCCCGAGCAGCGCGAGAAGGCCACGGAGCTGATGTTCCAGGCCGACGACCTCGAAGGCCAAGCCGCGGCCCTAAGCGCTAGGAAGAAAGAGCTGATCGAATCGGCTTCTCCCGTAGAAGGCGTCGGTTTGGTCGTCACCGGCCGGATCAACGAAGGTGTCGCCATGACGGTCGACAACTACTCGCTTCGCTTCGACAAGTTGCTGAAGGGGCCGGTCCGCATCGAGAAGCGTAAGGTGAAGAACGTCACCGAGATCGTCGGTGTGAACCAATTGTCCGGATCGCTCCAGATCTTCCCCGCCCGCCGCATCGAGATCGAACTGCCCGATTCCACCGAATAGCCGAACTCGCCAGCGCCCCCCTTGCGGGGGCATCCAACGGATCGTTGCAGGGATGCCGTGTAAGGCGCGAACTGGTCGAGCCGCGAGATTCGTCTCGCGCGGTTCATCTCCGCGCAGCATGAGTGCTGCGGCTCGGGCAAGGGATACGCAGCATCGGCACGGGGATGCTCGT
>CAZKCX010000058.1:0-16581 GCA_964550865.1 uncultured Planctomycetales bacterium | reverse complement strand
CCGGATTGCAACGCGTTGGGTTTCAGCCATCTTCTTGATCTGCTGGATGAGCTGCTGGCGGCGTTCGCCGGACAAGGGGGGGATGGGCAGGCGGATGATGCGGCCGTCGCTCATCGGCGTGATGCCGATGTTGCTCGACTCGATGGCGCGATCGATGTCCTTCAGCGTGTTCGGGTCGAAGGGCTTGATGACGATCAGGTTCGGCTCGGGCGTCGAGAGCGTGGCCAGCTCCCGCAGGTCGCTCGTCGCGCCATAGGCCGAGACATCCACCTTGATGTGGTCGACCAACCCCACGCTGGCCCTGCCGGTCCGAACCGTCCGCAGCTCGGTGCGAAGGAAGTCGACGGCCCGCTCCATCTTCTCTTCACATTCGAATTCGATCTCTTCCATCGGCATGATGCTGTGCTCTCCGGGTACCCCGCCCTGCCCAGAACCCTCGTCCTACGGCAGATGATATACGCTGAAAGGGCTCAGGGAAACCGGTGCGAACGGACTTCGCCTCGAAGAGGCCGCTCCGCTTACTTGGGGAGGCGCAGGACGGCCACCACGGGATAGTGATCGCTGGCAACGGCGGCGATGGCATCGTCGACGACGTACTTGCGCTCGACGATCCGCGCGGCGGCCCGCGAGGCGAAGATGTGGTCGATGAAGCTGCGGTACTTGGGAGGCTTCAGCTCACAGTGATACGTGGCCAGCCGCGGGTCTTTCTGCGCGAGCGGCCGGGTGAGGCAGGTCAAGCGGACACTGCCCTTCGGCTCGAGCATGGCGCCGACGGCGTCGGCGCCGGCCTGCTTCTCGTTGCGGTCCATGCCGAAGTCGTCGTTGAAGTCCCCGCACATCAGCAGCAGATCGGTGTCGGAGTCCGCCAGCAGCTCCAGACAGATGTCTCGGGTTCGGCGCACCTCGCGGATACGCCACTTGGCGACGGCCTCGCTGTCGCCGTACTTGCTCTTGACGTGGGTCACACCGACCCAGAAGGTCGGCCCGCCCTCGGCGCGGAACTTCACAAAGGCGGGGCCGCGGGAGAAGAGGAGGTTCTTCTCGGCCAGGCCCGCCCGTTCCTTGATGCCACGGATGGCGGGATCATCGACCGGATCCGGCTCAAGGTGATAGTGTTCACGCATTTCCAGAACGCGGAGCCCGGCTCGGGCCAGCATTCCCAGGTATTGGCCGTCGACGTTCGAGGGGAAGACCTTGACGAACTCATAGGCCCCGTCGAGCCGTTCCCGGTTGAAGCGCTCGAGCATCTCCTGCGAGCAGCACTCCTGGATCGCGATGACATCGGCCCGAAGCGCGTCGAGTCGCATCGTGCGGGCGACCTCGTACAGGTCTTCGTCATCGCGGAAGTACTCCGTCCGGTCCCGGCTTCGCTCCGGCATGAGGGCCTGGTCGAACATCCGCATGAAGTGCTCGACGTTGTAGGTCGCCACACGAAGCTCGCGTCCGCCCTTCGGCGCCGTGGGTTCTGGCTCCGCCGGCGGCGCCGCGACGGCCGGACGCCGGGGCTTGGCGGGCTTTGCCCGGGTCGTCGTCGCAACGGCCTCTCGCTCATGCCAGGCGGGCAGACGGACCTTCTCCGAATCCGCCCACGCCGTGAGGATGGTCCTGACGGTGAACGTCACCGCCGCACGCAGCCGCTCTCGGACGAACTCCGCCACCGGGCCTTCTTGGGGCACGGGCTCCTCGTAGGCGGGAATCTTCAGGGCCATGGCGTACGTGCGATCCACCAGGACGTGCGACTTGCGAAGCTCCTCCCGGGCGGCCTGGAAGATGTCGTCGAAGGGCACGAGGGTTTGGGCGTCGATCCGCACTCGCGTATCGGCGGGCAGCTTGCTCAGCAGGGCGTCGACCTTCTTGTGGATACCGCTATGCGGCGACGTGCCGTCCGCGCCGACACGGCCGTCGTAGTGGATGGTCGTGTGAAGGGGCATGCACAGGTCCTGGCAATAGTGCGCCAGGTATCCCGTATGGATCAGGGCCTTGCTCTGGATGATGTCGTTGTCGGGCCACTTGCGGTGCTCGGCGAAGATCACGGTCAACCGCTGCGCCTGCTCGACGACGGCGTAGGGAAGGAAACCGACCTTGGAGGGCGACACGTCGTTCTTGCCGCACCACATCATCAGTTCCCCGCGCGTCGGCGGGAGCGGCCTGCCGTCGAGTCGTTCGAGATCGAGGTAGTGGTCCGGGCCCTCCGCCTTGTGCAGCATGGAGGGGGCGATCGGCCGGGTAAAGGTGTCCGGGTCGATGGCGCAGTGGGCGATGGTCGCCGCACCGGCTTGGAGGAAGGCCGGGATGTCCTCCGGCAGCACGGAGACGACGATACGCGTCGCGAAGTGGTGTCCCTTGCCGTGCCAGGCACGGGCCTCGGCGGCGCCGAGCACGAGTCCGGCGGCGAAGCCGACAAGACCGAAACGACGCAAGGCTGTTTGGCTCGAGCGAGTGCTCATCTTCGGGCTCCAAGAGGCGGTGGAAGGACGTGGGCGGGATTTCCTTGCTATCCGGACGACGGATAGGGATGACAGGTCGATCCATCCCTCGCACGGGAATGGCAACACGCCGGTCGGGAGGGGGCGCGAGGGTTGTCGGGGCCGTGTACGCTCGCACGGATCGATCAGCCTCGGCGACTTCGCGCGATCAAGCCCATACCCAACAGGCCCACGGCAAGGATCAGCGGGAAGGGGACCCCAGTCCCACATTGCCACACGGCGTTCACATGCAGGTCGGTGACCATGGTGAAGGTCGTGGCATCATTCGCGTCGATCGTAGCGTGGTTGGCGTCGTTGGGGAAGTTGGGATCGTAGATTTCCCAGTACTCGAGGGACTTGCTGTCCTTCGGCTGGGCGGCCAATGTGACCACCGTCCCCTGCAGGAACTGCGGGTTGTTGGGGTCCGCGGGCTCGGGCTGGATGTCGATGTCTCCGTAGTCCTTGTTCTCCGTGACGAGGAGCGAGACCAGGGAGGCCTCGTGGATCGTCCCGCTGACGGTATAGTCCGCGCCCTTGTACGAAAGCACGCCCGAATACGTGATGGGGGTGCCGGCCGGTACGGCGAGCTGCACAAGCGGGGCATCGACGAAGGTCGTGCCCGGGATCGATCCGAGGCTCGCGCAGAGGATGTTGGCCGTCCCGGAGACATCGGTGCTGTCCGGCGCGACGGGCGTCCATTGTTCGTCGTAGTACCAGCAATCGGTGTCGCGGTCGTAGCCGGCATTGGGATCGGCGGCGAAGCTGTTGGCGTCGCTCTGGGTGTCCACATCGGTGGATCCGAAGGCCAGGTTCTGATGAAAGGTGCCGGAGAACGTGACGTCGACGTTCCATCCCGCCGCGCCGTCGTCGCCCTGCACGCCGACCACGTAGACGTCGTAGCCGCCGTTGAGGGATTTCGTCCAGGTGAGGGTAGGATCTGCCAGGACCGGGGAGACCGACCCCAGGATCACGCCGAGTGTCACCAGGTACCTCATGACCATGCCCTTTTCGAAATAGAAACGTCCCGCGACGGCGACCCGCGCATCGCACATTGGCGAAGCGTGAGGCCCGCATCCCGGGGAAAAGGCCCGACCGGGGCCCCGGTCGCGAGACCGGGGCCCTCGATCAAGCGTGTGCTCCAAACGGCATACCACGTTAGCGACGGCGACGGACGAACCAGCCCATGAACGCCAGCCCCATGAAGCCGGGCAGGAAGATGTTGGCTCCGCTGCCGCATTCATAGACGGCCTGCACCTCGTAGTTGTCGTTCATCACGATCGTGGTCGAGAGGTTCGCGTCGTCGATCTTGCTTCCCGTGTTCGGGTCGACGATCCGCCACTTGTCCCACGGTGTCCCTTCGCTGCCGTTGGGCTCGGCCGTCAACGTCACCACCGTGCCCGCCGGATAGACCGGCGCGTTCGGATCGGCCGGCACCGGGTCGAACGTGATGTCGCTCAGCGAACCCTTCTTGACGGTCAGGGTGAGCGTGTACGTCTGGCCGATGAGGTCGTTCAGCTCGTCCAGATCGGCCGACGTCAGGTCCTTGTCGCCGGTCAGATCGTGCATCTCTTTGCCGACCTCGGCCGTGTACTTGCCGCCCGCGGTCGGGTCCGCGATCAGGTCGGTCAACAGGGCCACGTCCGCGCCATCCACCGCGCCGTCCTGGTTGATGTCGCCGCGAAGCAGGACCTCCAGGCCGTGCTTGGTGATGTAGATCTCACCGCCACTGGGATAGACACCGTAGGGCGGGAATCCGAGGGCGTCGCGCTCCTTGTGGATGAAGCCGGCGAGATCGAAATCGTAGACATAGAGGTCCGGCTGGTACTCGGGGCTGCCATCGATGTCGAAGTAGTACACCTGATTGGTACCGTTATCCAAGGCGATGAATCGCCCGTCGCATACGGCGGTGTCGTCGTCGTTCGGATCGCTGTCCGGGATCGGACCGTGCATCGTCAGGTCGCACGGATCGAGCCAGACGAACAGGTCGCCGCTGTTGTCGTACTCGTAGTCGAGCACGCTACGAGTGAAGGCCTTGGGCTCGTGCGGGCCGTACCCTTCGTCGCCGTAGTACTGGGGATCGGGTGCCTCGAAGTACCCCGACTCGCCGTAGACGATTCCACCGGTCTCGTCGACCTTGACCCAGTCGACGTCGCCGTTGTTGTCGTTCGTGTTGGCCGTGTCGTCCGCCGCGAAGCCGCCACGATAGACGAGGTCGTCGGCGCCGCCGTCCCAACCGGTGATGCGCTTGAACTCGACCTGATCATAGGTCTTGGCCGGCGTATCGTTCTCGGCAACCCACGTGCCCTCGATGGTCTCGGAGCCGCCGGGCCCGTTGGGGAAGGTCCCGCCCTCCGCCGACCGGGTGACGTAATGCATGTCGATCACCTCGGAATGGCCGATGCCGATCCAGCCGATCGGGTAGTTCGGGTCATAGTCGTTGGCATCGTTCGGGTCGTTCTCGAACCCGTCCATGTTGACCAGACCCAGATCGAAGGTCTCCCAGGACTCGGTCGTGCCCATGTTGTAGCCGCCTTCACGGGCGGCAACCTGTCCTCCCGTGTGGGTGGCCAGATTCGGGTCGGTGCTGACGCGCTTGAGGGCGACGATCCGATGGTCCTTCGTCCCGTCCTGCACGCCGTTGCCGCCGTAGTAGCCGTCCGGATAGTCCGAATCGTCGAGCACCACCAGCGTGGCCGGGTTGACGAAGTCGATGTCCGTCTCGAAGAAGTCCCCACCGCCGCTGTTGGATCCGGCGGTCAGGTCCCCGTTCCGGGCAAGCTCACCGATCTTCTCGATGCCGCTGCTCAGATAGACGTAAGACCACGCAGGAGGAGACGGCGGCGCATTGGGATCTCCCGGGTGGCGTTCGCCATAGGCCTCATAGGGGAAGCCGTCGGGCCCGACGGAAGGCATGTAGACCGTGCCAGGGACGCGAGCGTTGTTCGGGTCCTCGAAGTCCGCGAGGATGCTCTGATAGTCGATCCGCCAGAGGTCCCAGTCGCCGTCCGTGTCGTTCGCGCTCGCGTCCGGCGTTCCCCCCACTCCGCTGTCGAACGTGGTGGCGTAGACGGTCCCGTTGATGGGATTGATCGTCATCGACTCGACTTCTTCCTTGTTCGCGCTGTAGCCGTTCTCGTAGCCGATCCACACGAAGAAGAGGATGTTGTCCTTCATCGTGTAGTTCGGGTCGCCGAGGTCCGTCACGTCATAGAACGCGACGCAGCTCCGGTGGGGGTGGTAGTCCGTCCGCCAACCCGTGTCGACGGCTACCAGGACCTTCCGGGGCTGGGCCTCCGCCGCGACGCCGGCCAGCCCGACCGTCGCAACGAGGGCCAACAGAATCCGATTCCTGTGTCTCATTTCCTTCGTCTCCTTTCGTGTCACCACAACGGGCCTGCAGCCACGGAGCACTCCGTTGCACTGCGAAACGGGACCCGCTGAGGGGCTATTCCCCCTTCATCCTGCTGCGTGCTCCTTGCCACACATCCCATTCGCCCCCTGGGTGTCCAAACGGAAGGCCGGGGCGAACACACATCCCCCTGCAACAACGCAGACCGACCAGCCAGAAGCGAGCAGTCCTCTCGGCTGCTCGACGGATCGCCACGCGCGACCCTGACGCTCAAATCTACCTCCGCCCGATTGCCTTTCCGTTTGCCCAGGGTTTGTTTTCCCACAAATCGCGAAGCCGTTCGGTCCGAGCTCCGCACACGATGCGAGCGGCCCACTCGCTACGGGGCGCCTCCCGATACGCCGAAGCCGTGGTTCGCCGCGTAGATCGTGTAGTCGGCCCCGGTGACGACCCCGTCGCCGTTCAGGTCGCCCGCCGCCCACCCGCCGCTCTGGCCGTAGTTGGGGGCGTACGCGTCGTAGTCGTCCTCATCCACGCGGCCGTCGAGATTGATGTCTCCGTATTGGGTTCCCAGGATGGTCCGGACCAACATGTCCAGGTCGGCCTGGTCGACGGTGCCGGAGTCGTCGAGGTCGGCGAAGGGATCGCTGGTGCCGAAGCGCGAGCGCAGCGTATCGATGTCGTCGGCGTCGATGTCGTTCGCATCGCCGTCGCCGTCGCCGTCCACGTCGCCGAGGAGAACCACGGTGGCGCTCAGGTTGAGCGTCAGATCATCTCCCGAGGCGGCCCCCGGCTCGTCCATGTCCGAGACCGAGACGGTGTACGTGGCGGAAAACGACCCGGGGTTCGTCGTGTCGAGCGCGGCCGAAGCGCTCTGGGAGCTCCCCGGAGCGATCCCGCTCGTGGGAGCCAGGTCCGTCGTCAAGACCGCGGTGTCCCCGCTGCCGTTGACGGCGTCGATGTCCAGGTCGGCGGTGTAGTTGGGCGTCGAGACGAGGTTGTGCACCGCGAAGGGTTCGGCGCCGGCGGTCCGACCTTGGCGGATCGAGCCGAACGCGATGTCCAGCGTGTCTTGGTTGCCTCCAGATTGGAACGAGGCCTCCGCGTGATCGTAGACGCTGAACGAAACTCCCTCGGAGAAGGTACCGTCGGCTACGGCCTGGCTGGAGCTGGTGACGCCGACCTGGCCGCTCCGGGCGCCGACGGTCGTGGTCACGAGCGAGACCTGGTGGGTGTTCTCGCCCCCTAGGGCCGCATCCGTGCCGATCGCCGATCCACTCAGATCGCCGGTCGCCGAGAGGCTGTAGTCCAACTCATCGGCGCCGACCGCGGCGACGACGTCGGCCGAATTCCACACGGTCACGTCCACGTCGGCCGAGGCGCCCACGATGAGGATCTCGGGCGCGTCGTCCACTTCCACGGACATCTTGGCGGGCACCTGGTAGTCGACGACGACGGGCAGGTGGTCGCTGGCCGTCTCGAGGGCGTCCAGGACGTTCGGATCGGGGTGCCCCGTGCCCGTCGAGATGTCTTGGTTCAGGTTGTGCGTGCCGTTGTTTCCGAAGGGACGGTACGACGCGGTGGCGGCGGGGCAGTCGCCGATCCCGGGGGCGATGTAGCTCAACCCCTCGCCGTCCATGAGCTCCATCGAGACCATCTGGAAGTCGAAGCGGTCATCCATTCCCCCACCGGTAAAGGTGCTGCCCGGCGCCTGGGTGTGGACGTGCACGTACCCCACGCCTTCATGCCAGATTCCCCAGACGTTGATCGGATCGGCCCCCACCCCGTTCCCACTGCTCCCCGGCGGCATGGTGGCGGCCTTGATGCACATGTAGGGGTTCTCGGTCAGCGTGGGATACTCGTGGTAGGCATCTTCGTACGACGTATACTGGTTGAAGTCCCCTGCATAGATGATGCTTGTGTCGGCGGGAAGGCCGTCGGCGTTGAAGCGAACCGTCCAGGCTTCCTTGAACCGCTTCTGCTGATCGGACGTGTCGGAGCCGGCCTTGTAGTGCGTGTTGTAGACGTACAGATCCGCGCCGTCCCCATAGCCCACGATGCCGAAGCGGTAGCGACCGGTTGCGCGTGGACTCGTGCTGTATTTGAAGTAGTAGGTATCCTCCAGCGCAACGGTCGTGGTGTTGTAGACCACGTTGACGGGCATGGAGTAGTCGTAGGGATGCTGATCCGCGCGGGCGTACGTTCCGGGGCCGTACAGCGCATCCATCGCGGCGACGAATGCGTTGGCCGACGAGTAGCCGTAGGACTGCTCTTGAAGGACGAGGATGTCCGGTGCCTTGGCGATGCCGTTGACGCTCTCGTTGCCGATGGCCTCGAGGACCGTGCTGGTGCCGGCGTTCAGGTATCCCCCGTCCGTGTGGGTGTTCCAGCAGACGACCCGCAGTTGCGCCGGAGCAGGCTGTGCGAGAACCGATGCGATCGCCCAGCCGACGAGCAGCACGGAAACGGTGCCTCGGGGCAAGCGGGCGTCCGCGTTCTTCCGGGGTCCTACGGCCATTTCCTCGCCTCCTCCGCACGGGACGGGTGGATCGATTCCACCGCTCCCTGGGTTACGGGATCTCCATGCCCATGTAGTCGTTGGGATCTTGGGTTCGGAAATCTCTTGTGATGATGGTCCCCGACGGGAAATACATCTGAATGCCAAGCGTTTCCTTCCACTTGCGGTGTTCGCAGTGGCCGTCGAAGAACGCAAGGTTCATGCCGCCTTCGTGCCGCCATGCATACTTGGCATTCACCTCATTGAGCTCTTCCGGGAGTTCCACCCCGTTCCGATCCAAGTGGGTGGGATCCGGATCCTTCCCGATGCCCGGCCCGAAGGCCATGAAGTTGCCGCCCTCGTCTTGATACCGGAAGTGATTGAACGTCACGAACCCGCCGGCGTCGATGTACCGGGCGCCTTCCAGGACGTAGACCTTATTCGATGGGGTCCCGATGCGCTCTTCCATGGGGTAGTAGTTTTCGGGGAAGTCCAAGACCACGGACGGACCGATGTCTGCCTTTTCGGCGGTGACATCTCGGCCCCAGCCCGGATGACTGGGATCGGAGAACTGCCGTTTGTGGTCTTCGCCGATGAGGTGGAAGCCCTCGGCGGCGACGTAGCTGGCGTAACGAATCGAACTCACCTTCACTCCCGCGACCTCGTGGACCGGTGCGAGGTCCTCGTCCACGGCATGATCGTAGAATTCCTTGTTGCTGGGACAGGCCAACTCGGTGTTCAACAGCTGCACCATACGACTGATATCCTTGGCCCGCAGCGTCATGACCATGCCAAGCGTCGGGCTTGCCCAGTCGAGGTTCTGCACGGGCGTCGTTCCCGTGGAGATGTCCGCCCCTTCGATGCCGTGCTGCGAGGGGCCGTAGGTATGCAAGGCGCCGCTCGTATAGGGCCCGGCCAGCCAGCCATTGAACTCAAGGGAGTACAACGAACGGGCCGTGGCCACCTGATTGAGGTGCGAGAGACAAACGCTGCTGCGAGCCTTTTCTCGGGCTCGACTCAACGACGGCAAGAGGATACTGAGCAACAGGCCGATGATGGCGACGACGACAAGCAACTCGATGAGGGTGAATGCCAGGGGTTTCGTGGGGCAACTTGGTTTCACGGCATTTGGGCTAGACCACATATCAGGCTCACTCACAAGGGGTTTGGACTCCTCCCCGGGCACCGGCGCCGCAGGGACATGTGGTCAAAACACTACCTATTTTGCATTCCCGAGACAAGAAACTTCTCGTGGCCGGTACCTCCGGTGCATCCGGCCAACGCCCTCGGGCAGGGCGACTGGAGCGTGTCCGAGGGCATAGGCCCGACCTTGGAATCCACAGACACAGGCGTGGCGCCGCGCAAACGGCGCGGCGCCCACGCCCAGGGTCTTCCGATACGTCACCCTTTCGCGGCAATCCGTTGCGGCCCATAACCGCAAGGCTTCCTGGATTGCCGATCTACCCCGATGCATGAGATCGGGCAGCGATGCACTGCCATCTACCGGCTGCGTCGACGGACCAGCCCGGCCAGGCCACCCAGCGCCAGGAGCAGCATGCTCGCGGGCTCGGGGACCATGGCCACACAGATCGTCGCGTGATCCGGCGCTGAGACCGTCAGGTCGTCGACCCAGATCGTGTCGCCGAGACCGCTGTACGTACGGGCTTCGATCACCAGACCCGTTCGGTCGGTGCCGGCATCGAACGTCCACGTGTACTCGATCTCGTGCCAGCCCGTGCCGGGGCCGTAGTCGTAGCTGCCGCTGGCGGAGCCGGCATAGTCGTCAATGCCGCCACTCGTGTAGTGGCCCCAGAGACGCCCGCTCGGCGAACCACCGGGCGTCGTGTCGTAGAACCAGAGGCTCGCCGTCACTTCGTCACCGTCGACCAAACCAGTCACCCAGCCGACGTAGCCCTGCGGTGTGCCGGAAGCACCTCCGTCCGTCAGCTTGAGCGACACGTTTCCCGAGTGGGCGACCGTGTCGTCGACCATCTCGGAGATGTCGCTGTACTTGCCCAGCAAGGGTTCGGTGTTGTCGATCGGCTTCGGGGAGTCGATGCTGTAGATGCCGGCGCCCGTATCGCCGACGGGGAACGTCTCCCAACCACTCGATTCAACATTCAAGGCATTCGCCATACTGGTGGAAACGGCCAATACCAACGCTGCAGTCACTAGCTTCTTCATTCGAATTCCTCCTGCTCCCCGTTGTCTTGGGGTGTTGTTTTCAGACTTTCGGCTCACGGCGGGGCGAGGCCTTCCCTCAGACCGTCGCCTCGCTCGTCGCGTATGTGCGACTCGCTCTCTTTCTCCCTGTCCACCTCCTTCCTCACACACGCGCTCCAAGCAACGGAATCATCGCTCCAACTGGCTGGTTGGTCTGATACGTGAAGGTGACTCGAAAGGCTCAAGCCACACCGCGCCAACGGCGCGCACGACATGATCACGAGGCCCCTCCACGCCAGAGGGGGAAGGTATGCCCTGGAGGTTAGGATTCGTCCAGCAGTACGTTAGAAGTCGGCCGCTTGTACGTTAAGCATTTGTGAGCGCGGTGTGCGCGTTTTGATAGCGTGCGTTGCACAGGAAGGCTTGCGCTCTCGAAACGGACAAGGGTTGAGTCGGGCTTGTTCGCCCAGCATTCTCGGGAGGATCCTCTTTGCCTTGGCGAAGCTTTCGCCAGGGCGACGTCACAGGGGCGAAGGAAGGATCCGTCCGGGATGCGGTAGCGACCCCTCTCGCCCCTGTGCAAGCGTCTTCGGGTCAGACCAGCGTTCGCAGCAGATCGATGCCCTTCTTGACGTCCTCGACGCGGGTGTCGCCGGCCTCGCGCTCGATCACTAGAGGTCCGGTGTAGCCGAACGACTTGAGCTTGGAGACGATTTGAGGGATGTCGGCATCGCCCGTGCCGAGGACGACCTCCTCGCCCCATTCCTTGCCGGGCTCGCTGGACCAGGTGCCGTCCTTGGCATGGACGTGAACGATATAGTCCTTGAGCACGTCGATGACGTCATACGGTTTGGCCACACCGTAGAGAACCATGTTGGCCGGGTCGAAGTTCACGCGGATGTTGTCGCGGCCGACGTCCTTGATGAACTCCACCAGCGTGCCCGGGGGCTCTTGCCCCGTCTCCATAATGAGCGTGATGCCCTTCTCGCCCAGGCCGTCGGTGATCTCTCGCAAGCGATCGACCATCTTGGCGTAGTTCGGATCGCCCTTCTCGTGCGGAACGAAGCCGATGTGCGTCATCAGCTGCTTCACGCCGAGCTTGGCGGTGATGTCCCGCACGCGGAGCGTCAGCTTCCGCCGCTCTTCCCAATACTCGTCCGGCATGTAGCCGCCGGTCTTGGCGATCTGGGCGATGGAGGAGTAGTCCTCGGTCGCGTAGCCGATGCACGTCGCGCTGACCTCCAGGCCGGTGTCCCTTACGGCCGCGAGGATCGCGTCGTCGCCCGACTCGTCGAGAATGGAGTTGTCGAAGAACCCAAGCTGGATGAGGCCTAGACCCAGTTCATCCTTGGTAACCTTACAGGCCGACGCCAGGTCCGGCTGTTTGAGCGACCAACTGCATACGCCGATATCGAATGGGTTCATCGTTGCCTCCTCGTTCTCGGTGTTTCTGTCGGGCCAAGAGAGCTAGCTCCGGCGGACCGTGCCCGTTTCCGAAGACATGCTTGCCCATTATAGATGGATGCTTCCCGATCGCAACGATGCGGCGCGGTCGCCGGCCGCATGCACACCCCAGCGCGATCCGGCTTGATTTCACGACGGTGTCCGTACAGCATAGGGGCTTGCCCGCAGGACGAATGAACTCAAACCGCAAGGAGATTTCGACCATGGCTACCACCGAACGCGTTCAACTGGGCACGACGGACATTCAGGTCAGCACGATTTGCTTTGGATGCTGGCAGATGGGCGGGACGTTCTGGGGACAGCTCCCCGAAGACGACATGAAGGCGGCCGTGAAACGGGCGTTCGAGTTGGGGGTGAACTTCTACGACACGGCGGACGCGTACGGCAACGGGCACGGCGAGCAGGTCCTCGGCGATGCGATCAAGGATCTGCCACGGGATCAGATCGTCCTGGCGACCAAGCTCTGCCATCACTGGGTGGCCGATGAGCCCGGCCAACCGCGATACGAGGACCTGACGTACGACTACGTCCTTTGGCAGTGCGAGCAGTCGCTCCAGCGGCTCGGCACCGACTACATCGACGTCTACCTCGCCCATGCCTGGGAGCCGATGACCCACCCGCAAGAGACGTTCATGGCCTTCGAGAAGCTCAAAAAGGACGGGAAGATCCGATGCTTCGGGGTGAGCAATTGGACGGCCGATCAGATTCGCTGCGGGCTCCAGTTCGGCCGCATCGACGTCTGCCAACCGGCCTATAACCTCTTTCAACGGGAGATCGAGAAGGACGTCTTGCCGGTGTGCTTGGAGGCGAACATCGGCGTGATGACGTGGGGGAGCCTGCGTTTCGGCCTGCTGACGGGGAAATACACCGGATCGGAGACATTCGACGATCTTCGCAAAGGCAATCCGGATTTCGAGGGCGAGAAGTTCAAGGAAAACGTCGAAAAGGTCAATAAGCTCAAACCCATCGCCGAGAAACACGGTAAGAGTGTTGTGCAGCTTGTGTTGCGGACGACGATCCAGCATCCGGCCGTCACGTGCCCGATCGTGGGCATCAAGCGGCCGGAGCAGATCGAGGACGCGGCGGGCGCCATGGGGTGGAGCCTGACCCAGCGGGAGCTCTACGAGGTCCGCGACGCGCTGGCGTAGGACCGAGCCTCTCCCCCGGAGAGGACGAGCGAGCCGATCGGAGACGGACGGATGGACGGCGTTGGCACGGCGGTTTCGTCCGACAGGCGCAGTGCGGTCCGATGGGCGCTACCCCTTTGCGTAGCGCTTGCTGCCCTGGTCGGAGCATTCCTCTGGTTTCGCGATCCGGCTCCGACCGTCGTGGACCACATCGAGATATCGCCCGGCGCGCTTCAGGGATGGAACGTCGTCCTGATTAGCATGGACACCGTTCGCCGGGACCGTCTTCATTGCTACGGACGTGAGGAGATCGACACGCCCGTCGTGGACAGACTCGCCCGGAAGGGCGTTCGTTTCGACCAGGCGATCACCCCCGTGCCCATGACGTTGCCGGGACACGCGACCATGCTGACGGGTTTGAATCCCCAGCATCACGGCGCGCGAGTCAACGGGATGTTCAAGCTGGACGCGACGGTCCCGACGTTCCAGGGCACGCTCAAACGGCACGGCTATGCGACGGCGGGGTTCATCGCCGCTTTCGTCCTGGATCGCCAGTTCGGGCTCTCGCGGGGCTTCGATCACTATGACGACGACCTCTCCAGCGGAGAGAGGTCGTACCATTTCTCGTATCGCGAGCGGTCCGCGGACAAGGTCAATGCCTCCGTCGAGACCTGGCTGCGAAAGCAGAAGGAAGGGCCCTTTTTCCTCTTCGTCCACTACTTCGACCCGCATTGGCCTCACAACGCTCCGGAGCCGTTCTCGAGCCGGTACCGCGACAACCACCACGGCGCGTACGACGCCGAGATCGCCTGGACCGATCAACAGGTCGGCAAGCTGCTCGGCCTGCTGGACGAGCTGGACGTTCGTGATCGCACGCTGGTCATCGTCACGAGCGACCACGGAGAAGGGTTGGAGGAGCATAACGAGCAGACGCACTCGCTTTTGCTCTATGATACCACCCTGCGCGTGCCGCTGATCTTCAGCGGGCCCGACCCGATTCCGCACAACCGTCTGGTGACAAGCCAGGTGGGGCTGATCGATATCATGCCGACGGTACTGGACTTGTTGGGCGTTCCCGTCCCCGAAGGGGTAGACGGCGTGAGCCTGCTCAAGCCCTTGCCGGCCGAACCCCGGCCGATGTACATTGAGACGTTGGGCAGCAGCTTCCTTCACGGCTGGGCGCCTCTGGTCGGTGTGCGGAGGGACGACTACAAGTTCGTGCTCGCCCCGCGGTGCGAGCTGTACGATCTCCGGGCCGACCCCAACGAGCTTCGAAACCTCTTCGACACGAATCGCACGCAGGCCGTCGCGATGCACAAGGTCCTGCAGGAGATGGTGGGCGGAGACCCCCACCTCGTCACCAAGGCGCGATCGAACCTGCCGATGGATGAGGAGACCAAACGCAAGCTCAGCGACCTGGGCTATCTGGTGACGGCCTCGGCGCCCGCGGGGAGTCAACCCACCACGACGCAGGAAGCCCTTCCCGATCCGAAGGACATGATCTTGGCCCAGCGGTGGGTGCTTCAGGCGCAGACCATGATCCAGACCGGCCAATACGAGGAAGCGCTTCTGCTGATCAACCCGTACCTGGAGAAGCGCGAGAACGACGGCTTGGCGCTGCATGTGGCGGGTGAGGCCTACCAGAAGCTGGGCAAGATCGAGGAGTCGCTCAAGGCCTACCGCCGGGCGGCGGAGCTCAGCTACGAGCCGGCCTCCGCGTTGGCGCGGGTGGGGACGAATCTACTCCTGCTGGAGCGGCTGGACGAGGCGGAGCAGGCGTGTCGCAAGGCCTTGGAGATGGATCCGCATGCCGTCAACGCCTTACTGACGATCGGGTGGATTCGCCACAGTCAGAATCGCGACGACGAGGCGATGGCGATGTTCCGTCGCGTCTTGGAGGAAGGGCGGGGCACGCACGACGCCCCGGCCTGGCTTAGCATCGGCAAGCTTCTGCGGAGGCAGGGAAAGTTCGAAGAGGCTCGTCGAGCGATCGAGAAGGCCCTGGCCATCGACCCGACGCTCCCCGGTGCGGCCAATGAGCTGGCGGAGATGTCGGAGACGAAGGAAGACAAGCAGGCCTCGCTGGAACGCCTCCGGAAGATGGCTGAGGAGAAGGAAGACCCGTTCGTCTTGCTGAAGCTCGGCACACTGGAGGCTGAGCTCGGCCGGAACGAGGAGGCGATCCATCACCTCGAGCGAACCCTGGTCCTCCAACCGGACAACCTGGAGGCGCATCGCTTGCTGGGTCGCGTCCTGCTGAAGGAGAACCGGACCGAGGATGCGTTGCACCACTTGCGCGAGGCGATCCGTCTTGCTCCCGGCCACTCGAAGACCTGGGCGCGGCTGGCCATGGCCTTGATGCGGCTGCGACGGTACGAAGAAGCCCTGGAGGCCTGCGAGAACTCGGCCTCGCTGGCGCCGAAATCCGCCGGGCCGCGGTACAACGTCGGGATCGTCTTGATCAGGCTGAAGCGATACGACGAGGCCGTGGCAAGCTTCCGCGAGGCCGTGCGCATCGATCCCAATCACGCGTCCTCCCACTACAATCTCGGGCAGATCCTTCGCGCCACCGGACGTGCGGAGGAGGGACAGAAGCACATCGATCGCGCACTCCAGTTGAATCCGAAGCTCGCCCGAAAGGTTGCGCCGCCACGCGCAAACGCGGGGCGATAGCGACCGGGCTTCGAGGTCGGTCGCCGTACCATGACGAAGACGGAACCCATGACGAGCGATGTGCCCGACGATCCGGGCGAGGCCAGCGTCCGGCGTCGGCGCGCGCTGCCGATCGCGCCGATCGCCGCGGGCATCGTGGTCGCCGTCGCGGCCTTCGGCCTCTGGCAAACGTGGGGGAAGGGCACGGAGCCGGATGCGCCGTTGCCGGTCCCGCCGGGGGCCCTCGAAGGTTGGAACGTGCTCCTCGTGAGCCTCGACACCGTCCGCGCCGATCGATTGGGGTGTTACGGCTGCGCGTCCGCGCGGACGCCCGTCCTCGACGGACTCGCGGCGCGGGGCGTTCGATTCGCGACGGCCATCGCCCCGGCGCCGATCACGCTGCCCTCGCACGCCTCGCTGATGACGGGGTTGAATCCCTATCGTCACGGGGCGCGGAGCAACGGCGTCTTCACGGTGGCGGAGGAGCACACCACGCTGGCCGAGCGTCTTGCGGCGGAGGGCTACAAGACGGGCGCGGTCATCGCCGCCTATGTGCTCGATAGGAAATACGGGCTCGCGCAGGGGTTTGAGACGTACGACGACGACCTCCGTGCGGGATCGCAATCCGGCGAGCACGGGTTCCGGGAGCGTCGCGCCGACGCCGTGACGGACCGCGCCGTCGACTGGCTGCAGAAGCATCGCGAGGAGCGCTTCTTCCTCTTCGTGCATTACTTCGATCCGCACGCGCCGTACGAGCCGCCCGAGCCGTTCCAATCGGAGTTCGCCGGCCGCCCCTACGACGGCGAGATCGCCTATGCCGACCGGCAGTTCGGCAGGCTCCTAAAGGCGGTGGACTCCTTAGGC
>CAZKCX010000057.1:0-16595 GCA_964550865.1 uncultured Planctomycetales bacterium | reverse complement strand
GCCGGAACCTCGATGAGCGCGCCCATCCGGTCACGATTCCTTATGCCTACTACATGAGCGCGACGGAGGTGACCGTCGGACAGTGGAGGCGATTCGTCAAGGCGGCCGACTATGGCTGGGATCACCGGACCCAGCTCAAGCTGACGTCTCCCACCGAGGACCATCCTGTCTGCTACGTGAGCTGGGAGGATGCCGCCGCCTTCGCCCAATGGCTCAGCAAGTTGGACGGACACACCTATCGGTTGCCCACGGAGGCCGAATGGGAATACGCCTGCCGTGCGGGGACGACGGGACCTTTCGCCTTCGGCGAGACGATGCGACCGGAATTGGCCGCCTACGGCGGAGACGAGGTGACCTCCTCGCCCGTCGGTCGGCACCCCGCCAATCGCTGGGGGCTCTTCGACATGCACGGCAACGTCTGGGAGTGGTGCCGAGATTGGTATGAGAAGGAATACTACGCCTCCGCGCCGACGACGGCCCCGGCGGGTCCCGCGGAGGGGATCGCGCGCGTGATCCGGGGCGGATCGTGGCAGGATGGACCTGACTACTGTCGGTCCGCGAATCGCAGCGGGCGCTGGCCCGGCGGGCAGTACGAGGACCTCGGATTCCGCGTGGTCCGCGACGATCGATAGCTGGCAATCCAGAGGGCATTCGTGAGCAGAGACAAACGCAAACGCCCGCAGAGCGACTCTCCCCGAGAGGAACGGTCCGATCCCGGCGAGGCCGAACAGGAGGGCGAGCAACTCGCTGGCCGAACCCCGTCGCCGCCGTGGTATCATCGGATCGAACGCGGCGATTGGATCTGCGTCGGCGTGCTCCTACTCGTCACGCTCGTCGTCTTCTGGGAGGGCATCGTCGATCCGGCGAACATGATTCGGGAGGACGCGGCCTACGTCTTTCATCCCTACTACGAGTATGCCGGTGCCGAGGTCCGCGCGGGGCGGTTCCCGCACTGGAACCCGTACGTCATGTGCGGCATCCCGTTTCACGCCGGTCTTCAACCGGCCCTGCTGTACCCGCTGCGGTGGCCGCTGTTCTTCCTCAGCTTCGAGTACGGCTACCCGCTGAGCTTGGGCGTGCACTTCTTCCTCACGGGCGTCATCCTCTATGCGTTTCTCCGGAAGACGCTGCGATGTCGGCCGCTGCCGGCCTTGATCGGCTCGGTCAGCTTCACCTTTGGCGGGTTTACGCTGGGGCACTTGTCGCATCCGAGTCGGTTGCAGGCCTATCCGTGGTTCGTGCTGACGATCTTTCTGCTGGCCGAGGCGCTGAGCCGGGTTCGTTGGACCTGGGCCGTCGCGGCGGCGGTCCCGTTCTGCCTGGTCTTCCTCACCGGCGACGGAAACCTCCCGATGATGTTGGCCTTCGGGCTGGGCGTGTGGGGTTTGTGTGACGCGATCGTCCATCTGGTCAAGCGCCTTCGCGGGGCCGACATCGGCTGGGGGCACGTCGTCTTCCCCTTGGTGGCCGTCGGGATCGTCACGGGGTTGGGCGCGGCCCTGGCCATGCCCCAGCTCCTTCCCGCATTGGCCCAGACGAAGATCAGCAGCCGGGCGGAGGTCGGTTGGGAGTTCGTCGTCTCGCAGAGCGCGCATCCCATCCAGGCCCTGGTCCTGCTGACCGCGCCGTTCTACTGGGGCAACTATCGGCTGGGCTACTGGGGCAGCGACTTCTTCCACGAGCCGTGCATCTACGCCGGGGCGCTCGTCCTCGTGCTGGCCTGTGCTGCGGTGGCGGCGACGCCCCGCGATCGATGGGTATGGCGTCTGGCCGGTCTCGTCGTGCTGATGGCCGTGATCGGTGCGGGGAAGTACCTGCCCATCTACTGGGTGCTCTATAAGGTCGTGCCCATGTTCGACAAGCTGCGCTGCCCGGGGCGGCTGTACGTGTGGGTCGACCTGGGCTTGGCCTGCCTGGCGGCGTTGGGGCTCCAGCGCCTGACGGACCTGACCGACTCGGGCATACGTCGTCGCGCGACCCTCGCGGCGGGCGTCATGACCGGCGTCGTGACGCTCCTCGTCCTGGGGGGCCTGATTCGGCTCGCCGCGTTGGCCGACGACCCCGCCCCGGCCGTCGAGACCCTCAAGCAGGTCGAACACCTGCGCCCCTATGAGATCAAGGAGCGCGCGGAGGCCGCGCAGATCATGCCCGGACGGTTGATCTACGGCCCGGACGTCCTGACGTGGCTCGGGATCTTCGCGGCGTTGGGGTCGTGTGTGATCGCCGTGATCTTGCTCGTCAAGGACCGACTGCGCTCGACCGCCGGCCAAGGGTTATTGGCCGGGCTGCTGATCGTGGACATGGTTGTCTTCTCCACGGGCATGATCAACTACAGCGAGTTTCTGCACCCCGTCCTGCATACGCCCAAGCACGTGCGCTTCCTCCAGGAGAAGCTCGGCGATCAACGATACCTGTGCATGCAGTCGAAGGAAGCGCCGACGTCGCTCCATCACGGCATGCTCTTCGGCATCCGTCATGTGATCGCCGGAGGCGTCGGCATCTACCACACTCCCCGTCAGGAGAAGGCCATCGGGTACTTCTTCCGAGGCTCGCTCCCGCTGCTCAATCTCGCCTCGGTCCGCTACCTGGTCGCTTCGAGACCGATTCGCGGCGGGCCGATTCGTCCCGTCCTGCAGGATGATCGGACGTTCGTCATGGAGAACACGCAGGCGTTCCCCCGCGCGTTCCTCGTCCGGCAGGTCCGTCGCGTCGACGATCCGGAGGCCTTGATCGCCGAGATCCTCAAGGGCAAGGTGAATCTGGCCGAGATAGCCCTGGTGGAGGAGCCGGTCGATCCGCTCCCCGCGCCGCCATCCGACGAGAAGGTCCGGGGAACGGTCCGCGACCTGGACATCGAACCGAGCCGTTTTCGCATGACGGTTGAGGCGCCGGGCCCGCGACAGCTCGTCGTGAACGAGGCCCATCACCCGAACTGGCGATGCACGGTCAACGGCCGGCCGGTGCCCATTCGGCAGACCGATTGGCTGTTCATGTCGGTCCGCGTGCCCGCCGGCGAAAGCGAGGTGCTCCTCTGGTTCGAGCCGGACGAGTTCAAGCGGGGTCTCGTGGTCTGGGCGATGGCGATGCTGGTCGTGGTCGGCACGTTGGCGTATGCGATCCTCGACGGTCGACGGAGGCGTCTGACTTGAGCGGTCCGCCCAGGCGTCAACCGGATTCCCGCGAGCCGTCGTGTTGCTCGAATGCGCTGAAGGACATGGAAGACTGTCCCGTGTGCGGGGAGCGGCCCTCGCGAGCGACCGAGGTGGATCGAGCCGGTCGCGTCGCGGTGTGCGGATCGTGCGGGTCGTGGTACCGCGTGCCTCGCCCCACGCCGGACGAGCTCGCGAAGATCTACACGCAAGAGTACTACGACGCCTGGGGCCTGAACCGGGACGAGACCATCGCGGAAGAGACCAAGCTCGCGACGTTCGACGCCCTCCTGCGCACGCTGGAAGGGCAAACCGGCGAGCCGGAAGACCGCCGGCCGCGCCTCCTGGATGTCGGAGCGGCCACGGGGTTGCTGCTGGCGGCCGCCCGGCGAAGGGGCTGGGAACCGTTTGCGGTCGAGCTGAACCCGTACTCGGCCGGCGTCTTGCGGGACCGGCTCGGGGCGGATCGCGTCTTCGAGGGCGAGCTGACGGCGTGTTCGTTTCCGCCGCGGAGCTTCGACGCGATCACGATGACGGACCTGATCGAGCACGTGCCGGACATCGGCGCCACGCTCCGGAAGGCGGCCGACCTCCTCCGCCCGGGTGGCGTGCTGTGCGTGACGACACCCCGCATCGATTCGTTCAGCCGGGTGCTGATGGGGCGGCGGTGGCCGCATTTCAAGGAGGAACATCTGCACTACTTCACGAAGGAGGCGTTCGAGAACGTCCTTTCGTCGACGGGATTCGAGGTCACACAGATTACCGGCCACACCAAGCGATTGTCGTTGGAGTACCTACACACGCAGTTCCAGACCTATCGCCATTGGCTATTGACACCAACCGTAGGCCTATTCCGCCGGGCAGTTCCGGGGAGGATCCGTCGGGCGCCGATGAGCTATCGTTGGGGGGAGATGCTTGTGTTGGCCATCCCCCGTGAGGCAATGTAAGCAAACACGGCGGGTGCCAGCGGCGTTGCAGCGTCTGTTTGTCATGCAGTAGATTAGCGAAGGAGTCGGCGCCTCAGACGCCCATGCGAGAGCTTGGAAGGAGCCTCCTTGTCTAGCCAAGCCAATGAAAGCGAACCTCGTGGGCCCGCTTCCCCCGCGGCGCGCCGATCTGAGGATGGCCCTTCCGCGCGAGCCGATATGCGTATGTCGAGGATGCGATGGATCGATCATTGGGTCGGTCTGCCCATGTGCTTTCTATTGGGCTTGGGTGTCAGGTTCTTCCGATGGCTATTTCCCCGAGAGCGAGGCTCCGTCTCCGGGCATGGCACGTTGGTCGTCTTCAAGTTCTTCGGGTTGGGCAGCATTACGGAAGCGACGCCGATGCTTCGCGCGCTGCGCAGACGCTACCCCGACGCCCGGTTGGCCTTCGTGACGTTCGAGGAGAACGCCGCCCTCGTGCGTCGCTTTGATCTTTGCACCGACGTGCGGATCATACGAACCGGCAGCGCATGGCGGTTCGCATCGGATACGGTCAGGCAGCTGTACTGGCTTTGGCGAAACCGTGTGGAGGCATCGATCGATTTAGAGTTCTTCAGCAAGTTCTCCACGCTGATGTCGTTCCTTAGCGGTGCGCCGATTCGCGTCGGCTTCCACCTGAACGACTTCTGGCGGTACAGTCTGGTTACGCATCCCATCTACTTCAACTACTATCGTTGCCTACCGCACGTCTACGAACAAGCGGCTGAGCAGTTGGGGGCGAAGATCGAAGACCACAGCCTTGAGCCCTTGGTCGTCGAGCGAGCCGCGCTCGCCTCCGTCCGGGCGCACTTGAAGGAGCATGGCTGGAGTCCGGACATTCGCCTACTGGGCGTGAACATCAACGCAGGTGAATTGAGCTACGAGCGTCGCTGGCCGATGGTCCGATTCGCCAAGGCGGTCCGCGAGCTGCTGCAAAGACATGGTAGTTTAATGATCGTCTTGACCGGCGCCCCTTCGGAGCAGGAGTACGTTGCCTCTCTATTCGACCGTCTTCCGGACGACGTACGCCCGCGTGCAGTGGTGGCGGCCGGGCGGTGGTCGCTGGAGGAATTCATTGCTGGGTTGTCCCTTTTCCAGGGCTTTGTGACGAACGACTCGGGGCCGTTGCATCTGGCCGCCGCTGCTGGCGTGCCGATCGTGTCGATCTGGGGCCCGAGTCACCCGGACTTCTATGCTCCTCGTGTCAAGACGCTGCGCAAAGTCTACGCAGACTACCCCTGCAGCCCGTGCGTTGGGATGTTCACCACGTTCGAGGGCATGTGGTGTAACCACGAGGCCTGGTGCATGCAAGCCATCGAGGTATCCACGGTTGTCTCCGCCGTGGAGGATCTCCTTGCGCGGACGGCCGAGTCTCGACAGACGGAATCCACAGTGCCTGCCGATGACTCCGGGCCGAAGGAAGACGCGCAAGACGACTTCGCGACGTAGGCATATGCACTTCAAGGCGGGTCCTACTTCGCTCTGCCAGACAGAGGTATCGCGCACTTCCTCTCGGCGGCGACAGATCATGGGGACACTCATGAATCGCGTTCTGCGCGAACAACCAGACTGGATCGAGTCGTACCGTCGCCGTCCGTCTTCGGTCTTTTCAGATTCGGCGCCGTCGACCGATCCAGCAACCACCCACGAACAACAGCAGGCCGGAGACGGGTTCCGGTATCACGGCAACCCAAGCTTCCTGTCGTCCGTCGGGATTCCTGCCCGTGCCGCAGAAGGTCAACCCGTCTTCGGAGACGCCCTCCGCGTCATTCAGCGTCCAGCCGGTAAGATCGAGGCCGTGCTCCGTCACCAACACATCTTGGAGATTGCGCATGCCGTGAACGCTATCCCAAATGAACGCTTCCCATCCGATTTCCGTGGTGGCGCGTCCTACCACGATAGAGCCGTCTCCATTGGTGTGCATCGCAACACTGCCGAACTCCCTGCCAGGGAGGTCTCCCAGGCCTACCATGCCCGATTCCTCGGTCCAACGAAACGCCTCTACTCCATTAACTGAGGTGCTCTGGCCGACCACGACCAACCCATCGGCGGAGACATCCCATCCGTCACTAAAGTACGTGCCGCCGGATAGGTCGCCCAGCCCCACCATGCCCGTCTCTTCCGTCCAGCGGAATGCCTCCCTGCCTACGCCAGAGGTTCCCGTTCCCACGACCACGCTCCCGTCAGCCGACACACCGCCCGCGAGACACTCAACCGCTCCGCCGGGCAGGTCCCCCAAGCTTGACATCCCGCCCGATTCTGTCCAACGGAAGGCTACCTGGCCCGCGCTTTCTGTCCCATAGCCGACGACGACCGACCCGTCACGTGATGCGGCGAACGCCGCGCTACGAAACATGCCCCCTGGGAGATCCCCCATTCCGACTATCCCATCCTCATCAGTCCAGATAAATGCTTCCGGATTGCCGTTGGCCGATGCACTTCGTCCGACGACAACGGAGCCATCTCCCGAGACACCGACGGATCGGCTCTCGAAGAACCCACCAGGCAGATCACCGACCCCGACCATCCCGCTGCTTTCGGTCCAGCGAAAGCCTTCGATGCGCGACGACCTTCCGTCACCGACGACTGTGCTGCCATCGAGTGAGATCATTGCCCCCACGCTGGCAAAACCGTCCCCGGGAAGGTCTCCGAGTCCCCTGAAACATTGGGCTGACCGCGTGAACCGGACCACACAAGGACAACGTCATCAGCATAGTCGAGATGGAGACTACGTACCAAAACCCATGCTTTGCAACCATATCAAACCCTCCTACTCGTTCATCGGACCATAGCGCAGGACCAGCCCGGCCCTCTATCCGGAACTAGATGGTCTGCGCACTTTCAGCGGGGGATCCTGCCCTTCGCCTTCTCCTGAAACGCAAGGTTACCCATATTCAAGAACATATACAAGCGGAGAAATAGCGTCGTGAGGATGTTGAACGTTCGCCCGCGAAAGGAACAGCTTTAAGTGGGCGATCCGATCCCCAAGCCAATGGGCTCGATGCCGATCGTCACAAGCATGTGATCCCCGGCTCCTCCTATTGCTGTGGTAGGCAGCAGTGCAAACGAATGCCGCACTCGCAACGACGTCATCCCAGATAGAGCAAGATTCCAGCCGATGGAGTCCTTGGGCAGCATCTCGCCGAGAAGTCGGCACATTACCTGGCGTATCGGCAGACGATCGGGGGTGTCGTCTGGCGTGGAACGACGACGCGAACGCACCGCCGCCGGCGCGAGCCTTGAAATCGCCATCGATACCCCCTTACCATCGGTGCGCGATTGGACAACTGCGAGTGGACGGGCCCGAGCCGATGGCGAAAAGATCAGAGAAGCAGAGGGCTTCCGCAGCCGAGCGGAAGCCCGAAGCGTCCCAAGATACACCGATCTCCCACGATCCTTCCTTCCTGCGTGGCTGCCACCTGGCCGCCGTCGGCGTGCTCCTCGTCATGCTCATCATCGTGGTGTCGCTCAGCCGGCTGCATGTCCTGTGGCCCGACGATCAGTATACGGACATGAATACCCTGATGTCCGGCGAGAACTTCGCCGAGCACGGCCTGTTCACGCTGAAGATGCTGCCGGTCTTCCACGTCGGGCCGATGACCGATCCCCCGTCCTACTACACGCACTACCCGCCGCTGACGAATATCGTCACGGGCCTGATGTGGATCGTCGGCATCGACAGCCTCTCCGGCATTCGGATCGTCTGCGGTCTCTTCATGATCGCGGGACTGGGATGTGCCTACCTGGTTCTCTCTCGCTATCTGGGGCCGCTCGCGGCCGTTTGTGGGTTGGGCTTCGTCGCGACCAGCGGCTTCTTCTTCACCTACGGCATCAGCCTGCACCATCCGTACAACATCCTGTTCATGGGTGTGTTTCTGTTGTGCTTCCTCCGCGCCGTCCACTCCGAGGAGCGGGCCCTCGGGTTGTGGGGCGTCGCGTGGCTGGCGCTCATGCTCGAGTCGCTCACCAGCTTCGAGTTCATCCTCTATCCGCAGGCCTTTGCATGGGCATACCTGCTTCTTACGGGGCGGTTCCGGAAGTTCTGGCCGTGGCTGATCCTCCTGGCGGCGGCGCCGCTGGTCGGCGTGGGTCTCCACTTCTTGCAGAACGCGTGGGCGATGGGCTGGTCCTGGGCGGTCGAGGACGCCCTTGATGCCTTCCGGAGGCCCGGCCGCGGGCCCGCGCAAGATCGCTGGGCGATCCTGCCGCGGGTTCCGGAGTTCGTCCGTTCGCACAGCGAGCGTCTGTTCTACTGGTCTTGGCCCGTGCTGCCGATCCTGGCCGCCTTATGGCTAGGCTTGAAGGCGCGCCTCGACGAAAGCAGGCAAGACCTGCCTCGCATCGGTGCCCTGCTCGTGGCGATCCTCGCCGCCTCGCTGACGTGGTACGTCTTCATGCCCGTGCACACCGTCAAGCACCCCCACACGATGAGCCAGCTCCTCCTGCTCGAGATGATGGTGTTGGGCGGGGCGATCTCGCTGATCGGATTGCGGCTGTTCGGCCGGGGCGTGTCCGTGCCGGAGCGGATCGTCGCCGCGGTGGCGGCGGTCGTCGTCGTGTTCGGTCAGTATCAATCGATCGCAAATGCCTTTGAGCGCGCGGATACCCAGCGCCCCGCGTCGTTCTTCCTCTTCGAAGCCCTGGGCGACACCGCGCTGCCTCCCAAGACGGCCGTGCTCACCAATACGTATGCCGATGCCCAACTGGCGTATTTCCTGCGTCGTCCGCTCTGGCGTTGTCCGACGCCCAAGCTGCCCTTCGATTACGAATCGTTGGCCGCATTGCAGGAACGCCTGCCGGACGATTGGCGGCTGCAGTACTACATCTACGATACGCGTGGCGATCGCGGCGCGTTCGAGATGCTCGCCACCTATTGCCGCGGGCAGGTCGTTTCGATCCCCGGTGCGCGGATCTCGCACGCCCTCATCCTCTTCGACATTCGTCCGTTGCTCACACCGCCGGAGAAGCGCAAGCCGCTCCCGGAGGAGGTCCGCAAGGCCCAGCTAGACCGCCGCTTCCCACCGTACGATCCGCCCGGCTTTCGCGAGAGGTTGATCGACGTCCTGCGGCGGCACGGCAAGATCGCGCCGGCGCAATCCTAAGCTGCCTGCGACAAGGAGTGAACAGTGCGGCACGGCCGCCCCAGGCTTCGCTACGCTTCGCCGTGACAAGCCCGACCGGGAAGTGTAGAGAGGCCCCAGCCGAGGGCGGCTGGGCCACGTGGTTGTGAGATTTCCGATGCGCGATCGTTGGCTTCGGCGCCGAGCCGTGGCCGCTCATGGCTTCTTTCTATGAGTTCGAGCTTGCGGTCGCCGATTCCGCCACGAGGAGTTCGGCGCTCTGCTCGACGATCTCGAGCAGGGCGGTGACGGCCCGGGGGTCCAGGTCTTCGCGTTCGGCGAGTTCCTTGATGATCGCGATGCACTGAGGGATGGGCATGGCCTTTCGATAGGGTCGATCCGTGCTCATGGCGTCGAAGCAATCGGCCACGGCCACGATCCGGGGCTCCAGGGGCAAGCCGTCGCCCGCGAGGCCGTCCGGATAGCCCGTTCCGTTCGGTCGCTCGTGGTGCCAACGGACGATCGGCAAGGCGTGCCGGAAGGTTCGCATCGGCTGGAGGATATCGTGCCCGATGATCGTGTGCCGTTGCATGACGGCCCGCTCCTCGTCGTCGAGCGGACCGGGCTTGTTCAAGATCTGATCGGGCACGCCGACCTTTCCGATGTCGTGCACCATCGAGCCGAGCCGTAGCGCGGCGAGGCCGTCCTCGGCTACGCCCAGCCGCTTGCCGATCTCGATCGAATAGGTGGCGACCCGTTCCACATGTCCGCACGTGTAGGCGTCCTTCCCTTCGATCGAGTTTGCCAGCGCGGACACCACGATGCTGACGTCCTCCAGCGAGTCCGACGCCCGCTTGATGCGAATCGCGTTTCGGAGTCGCGCCGTGATCTCCGTTCGGGGCGCGGGCAGCTCGATGCAGTCGTCGGCCCCGGCGTCGAAGGCCTTGGTCCGGTGCCGCACGGTCTCCTGGTCGAGAACGAAGATGACCGGGAGCAGCGCCGTGCTCGGCTCGAGCTTGATGTGGCGACACAGATCCAGACAGATGCTGGGTTCGGTCCGCGGCTTGATGAGGACCAGATCGATGGAAGGCTCGGTGCGGACGGACAGCAAGACCTGCGCGGGGGAGGACACCTGCGTGTGTCGCCAGCCTTCCTGGGCGATGATGTCGAGAATCTCTTGCGGTGAGCTCCCCGACGTCGAAAGGAGCACGTGCCCCGATGTCACGATCGGCGTGGACAAACCCCGTTCTCCCTGCGCCCGCCTCCTGCCATCCGAACGAGAACTGAAACCGTCCCGGATGCGACCCCTGCCGGATACCTCCGGCACTTTCTACATCGTGAAATCATGCGCGGTTCTTTGCCTCCGATTCGCGGGGTTGATCTCAAGTTACCCTACGGTTCCGACGATCTAGCTACTGAAGCGCGGCAATACGCGGAGCACAGGCCATCCAAGCGAGCTTTATTGGCACGGTCCGAGATTCCTAGGTTTCTGGATCTGTTCCAGTTGCGCGAAAGGTCCGATGATCTTGAACCCAAAAACTCCTACTTCCTGGGCTCGTGAGCATCCGGAGACAGACCCCACGGATTCCACGGGCGAGCCTGGCGAGCCGCTCGATTCGCAGGGTGCGCAGAAGGCTTTGTTGGCCCGCGTCGAATCGGCGACCTATCTTCCGTCCAATTCCGACGTGGCGCGGAAGCTCATCGAGCTCGGAAACGATCCCGAGGCCGGGACCCAGGATTACGACAAGGTAATCTCGGCCGACGCATCGCTGAGTGCCAAGCTGCTCGCCCTGGCGAATTCCTCTTGGTTCGGCGTGCGGCATCGGGTCACGTCCGTGCGGTCGGCCATCGCATTGCTCGGCATCAGCAATGTGCGCAGTCTGGCCATGAGCTACTGGATCAGCACGATGCACAACGGCACGGGGCTGAGCCGCGCCGAATCGTTGCGGTTCTGGCGGGCCGGCTTGTGCAAGGCTATCACCGCCAAACACTACGCCAAGGCACTGGACAGCTCGGTCGCTGAGGACAGCTTTGTGGCCGGCATGCTGCAAGACCTGGCCGTAACGGTCATGTATTCCGCCGCCCCGACCTGGGTCGGCTATCTCCTGGAGGACGCGCAGTGCGACGGACGAAGCCAGCTCCGTAGGGAACGGGAGCTCTTCCAGGTCGATCACGCCGAGGTCGGTCAACTTCTGGGACGAAAGCTCGACCTTCCCGAGTCCCTGATCGATCTCATCGCCTTCCATCATGATCTCGGCGGGTTGTGTGAGCTGAACGACAACGAGACCCTGGCCGAGGCCGTCTACGCGGCGAGCCTGCTTCCTCATCAGCTGAACAACTGGAATCCCCGGGATGCCGCCGGGCTGCAGGCCTTGATCGACAACAACCGGCCGCTCGTTGACCAGTCCGTCGGCGAGTTCCTTTCCGGCGTCCAGTCGGAATTCGACTACCTCTACCGTTTCTTCGAGGGAGGCGAAGCCTCCAGCGAGGACCTTACCCGGCTGTTTCCTTCCTGACGGCCGATTCCAGAATCCTATCGCGAACGGCGAACCACGAGCAGCGTGATGTCGTCCGATTGGGGTGCTCCCTCGGTGAAGTGCCGGACCTCATTCAGCACCGCCTCGACGAGATGCTCCGCGGAGGCATGAGCGTGCCGACGGACCACATCGCGGAGACGCTCCGTGTTGAAGAGCTCCCGCTTGTTGTTGACCGCTTCGGTCACGCCGTCGGTATACAGGACAAGGACGTCGCCGACGTTCAAGACGATCCGCTCGAGCGCGTAGCTCCCCTCGGACGAGATCGCCAGCGGAAACCCCTGGCTTCGGAGCTCCTGTGATTCCGCGTCGCGCAGCCACAACGGCGGGTTGTGCCCGGCGCCGGAGTACTCGAGCACGTGCCGGTTCCCGTCCAGACGGGCGCAGAACATCGTGACAAACCGTCCCGGCGCGTTCGCTTGCGACAGCATGGCGGTGTTGGTCAAGTTGAGGATGCGATCGGGCGTCAGGCTGTCGAGGGCCCCGGCGCGGGCGATGCCGTGCGTCTCGGTCGTTAGCATGGCGGCCGCAAGCCCCTTGCCGACCGCATCCCCGATCATCAGCGTGATGGAGCCGTCGGGCGCGGGGAACATGTCGAAGAAGTCGCCACCGACCTCCAAGGCCGGCAGGCAGCGCCCCGCCAATTCGTATCCCGGCACCTCGAGGGGTTTGGCGGGCAAGACGCTCTGCTGGACCTGTCGGGCCAGCTCCATCTCCCCGGCGAGACGCTCCTTCTCGGCCGTGGTCTGCTGCAGCTCGCGGACATAGCGCTCGAGATCGAGGCTGACGCGGTTCAGCGTTTCGGCCAGATACCCCAGCTCGTCCCGACCGCGCACGGGAATATGGAGCTCGCCGAGCGCCGGACCCGCCTCGCGGATGCGCTCCGCCATCTCGAGAACGCGTTGGCCCAGACGACGCGCGATGGCCTGCCCGACGATCAGGCACCCGAAGATCGCCAGGTTGATGATGACGCTGACGAAGTTCGGCATGTTGGCGAGCGTCTTGGCCCGGGCCGCTCGCACGGGGCTGATGGTGATGATCCGCAGGTTCAAGTCGTTGCTGAAGGCCTCAGCGACATGCCAGGCCTGCCCGCCATGGTTCACGATCTTCGGTTCTCCCTCGAATCGCTCCTCGGGAGGCCGCCACCCCGCCAGAGCAGGCGGGCCGCGGCTGTAGAGGACGTGCCCGGCCGGATCCATGACCAGGTAACCCTCCACGGACCGGAGGCGTCCGATCAGCGACGGTTCGACGCGCCACTCCACATAGCCGGCGAGGACCTCATCCGGCGGAGAGGACAGGCGGACCACACCGCGGACTTTCTGCTCGTCGGGGTTCTGCGGGTCGGGCACGACATAGAAGACGATGCCGTATTTCTGATACCACTGCCAGAGGCGGGCCGGCATCTCGGGCTCGATCAGCGCCGAGGGCATTGCCTGGAGGTCGTCGAAGGCGAACCGGCGATCGCGCCATTGCTCGAGCAGGTCCCGCCGCTCGGCCTGCGTCGGGGCACGGGCGTACGCGCGCGCCCAGAACTTGAGCATCTCGGCGTGGCGCTCCAAGCCGGTGCGGTCGTCGTAGGCGGCGCGTTGATTCACGAGGCTCGCCATGGTGTCCGCGCGATAGAGCGTTCCTACAACAAGGACCGCGCCCACGGCGTACAGGGGCAGCAGGCCGGCCGCCAGCACGAGGATCATGAGCTTGCCGTAGATCGGCACGTCGTTCCAGTTGCCGAAGCGCATGTGCTCTTGCGGACCGCGATCGACCGCGCCGAAGAAGCGTTCACAGAAGACGGGTCCACGGACGATCATCTGCGATCCCGCCTTCAGCAGGGCGGGCGCAAGGACGATGCAGGGCAGGGCGTTGCCAAGGAACCATCGCGGGAAGAGCCGGGCGTAGAACGCCAGCGGATAGCTCTCTCCGGCGAGTTGGTGACGGACGTAGCACTCGGTGATTCCCGCCAGCGCGCCCAACGCGTTCCCCAGAAGGCAGCCGATGAGCATCAGCCCGGCCCAGTCGCGGCCGCGCACAAGCCGCGGGTCGAGCCGGCGGCGGCGAAACCACACGCCCGCCAGCGTCGATTGAATCACGTTGCCGAAGAAGAAGACCGACGCCGACCCGGTGATCAGCGCGTTGCCGAGCATCGGCCCAAGGACGCACGGGATGGTCCCGAAGACGCCGAACCAGATCGGCAAGACCACCTGGAACGCCGCGGCGGGCCAGAAGCTCGTGATGGCATGGCCGGTGGGATCGTTGAACGTGATCGTGCCCAGCATCGCCGAGAGGCCCACGGGCACCAGCAGATACAGCACGACGAGCACGTTGCGCGGATGCACGGTGATCCGCTGGCCTGGCTCGACACGCCAGAGGGATTCCGCATCCGGGGGCTCGGGTCTGAACAGGGGTGTGTCCATTCCGATGGGCTTCTGCTCGCCAGAGAACAACCGCGGGCCGACCGCCGCCGGGCCTACGGCTGTCGCAGCAATTCATAGCCGCTCGGGTTGTCGACTTCCACCTTGTACCCCGCCGGCACCTCGATGCGATAGGTGAGCTTCCCATCGTTCTTCTGCCAGCGAAGCGCAACCTCGCCGCTTCGGGTCGGGATGCGCCCGGAGCACCAGTCGAGCCCGACGTCGGTGAATCGCAGCCAAACCACCCGGTCGATCGGATCCACGCATGTCACGCCGAGCACGTCCCGATACAGGGTGTTGACGATGTGCGAGGCGAAGCCGTGGTTGCAGCTGGCGCGCTCGTCGACGTTTTCCCACAGCGTCCCCGTCCGCTCGGCCATGTACAGCAGGTAGTCGACCGATTCCTCGAGCACCTGCCTGCACCGGCCGTACCGGCTGAGCAGCTCCAGACGAAGCATGTTGCCGATGAACGAGTTCGCCTGGTGCACCTGGGGGAACTTCTTCGTCTCCTTCCGACGCGGCCCGAAGTCCTCGCAGAGCGTCGTCCACAGCGTGCCGTGCGATTCGGGCGAGGCGACGTGGAAGAAGAACGCGAAGTACTGGCAGACCTCACTATGGTTGTCCGTGACGATGAGCTTTCCGTTCTTGCGGACCGCGTTGTCGACGAAGAACGTCCCGTCGAACGATTGCTCGCGGATGGTCTCGCGTATCCCCTCGGCCTGCTTCCGGAGGTCGTCGCGGTCGTACATCCGGCCGGCCGCGGCGAGCGCCGCCGCATAGAGCATGTTCGTCGGGTAGTTCACGTCCTGCACGAAGCTGTTGGCCTTGCTCCACTCGACGAACACCCAGCTCTCGAGCTTCTCGAGCAGTCCGTCGTCGTTTCGGAAGGGCTTGAAGTACTCGAACAGCTTCATGACCTTCGGCTCGAGGTCCTTGACCATCTCCTTATCGCCGCTTCGGGCCAGGTATTCCTCGAGCTGCACGACGAACCAGAGCGCCCAATTCGGGATGAACACGCCGTTGTAGTGGTCGGCCGGGTAGCACATCGGCAGCATGCCCTCGGGCAGGTGTGCGAACGATTCCGGGAGAAGGAAGTTCTGATAGAAGTTCCGCTCGACGGCCGTATCCCCGCTGAGAACGAAGGCCGATCGCGCTGTGAAGAAGCTATCGCACAGCCACCCCGCCCGCTCACGAGACGGACAATCCATGAAGACGTCCACGGCGTTCTGGGCGAAGGTCTCCCGCCCGGCGTCGAAGAGCTTCATGAGACGCGGGTCGCTTGCGGCGAAGTGGGCCTCCCACACGTCCGGGTTCACGTATTCGCGGAGGTGGATGTCGCCGACCTCGCAGTCCCCGTCGAGGGCGATCAGCTTGAGGTAGCGCATCGTGTACGGCTCGAACGATTCGACACGATAGGTACCCGGTTGGAGCTCGTACGCGACGACATTGACGCAGCCCATCCGTTTGAAGTCGACATCCCCGTCGGAGAGGACCTCGTCGAACGTGAACAGCAACCGCGCCGGCTGCCGGCACCTGACGGTGGCCCCGACGAATCCCGTGAAGTTCGTCCCGAGGTCGAGGATCTGGTAGCCGTCCTTCGCCACGGGCAGCGGATCGGGGACCCGGAACGGATCGGCGACGGGGCCGGCCGGCTTCGATCGGAGCCTCTGCAGCTCGATGGAGTAGACGACCTCCAGCTCCTTGCGGGGGTACCCGCCGAGCTTGGGGCCGATCTGCGTAAGCGAGCGGTCCTTCCAGAGGTCCTTGACCTTCTCGATCTTCTCGATCGAGCCCTGGCCGACGCGTCGCGCGACAGGCTTGCAGGCGAACGTCGGATAGGGCACGCCGCGACGGAGCAAGGCCTTGCTCGGTTGCACGGCGCACGTCGCGGCGGTGATCCGACAGCCGGGATCGTCTTGCCACGCGGACCAGCCGGGTGCGAGCTCGTAGACCTCGGCGAAGGGACGCTGAAAGCTGTACCGTTGCACCTTCTGGATTCGTTCGTTGAGGATGGTGGCCTCGAAGGGAACGCCGTCGCCGCCGGTGGAGGCCAGGATCTTGCCCCCGGCCATCACCTCCGCCTGGAGGAACGACGGTTGATCGAGCAGGTAGTAGCTGTTGACGTTGTAGCCGGCGACCTCGACGGCGACGACGTTCTTGCCGGGGCGGAGGCCCGGCGTCAGATCCCACTGATCGATGCGATAATATCCGTGCGGGCCGCGCGCCGGCCCGTAGCCGCAGAAGCGTCCATTCAGCCACGCCCGGTAGACGGTCGATCCGGTCAGGCGCAAGAGGACGCGCTTGTCGGGCGGCGCGTCGAAGATCGCCCGATATCCGACGAAGAGGTTCTTCTCCTCCGCGCGCCCCTCGGGCCACACGGGCTTGGCGGTTCGGAACTCGGCGGGTCCCACCCATGCCACCATCGTCGACACCGGCAGCAGATGCAACGCTTCGATCATCGTCATGGTTCGCCTCCTGT
>CAZKCX010000056.1:16331-16742 GCA_964550865.1 uncultured Planctomycetales bacterium | reverse complement strand
ATTCGAGGCTCCGTCCAAGGAGTGTGGCGGACTCGGTGAAGTCCATCTGCCGCGCGGTGGCCTTGCCGGCCGTGTAAAGGGTCTTCGCGAGGCGTCGGCGGGCGAGCGGCTCCGGGATCCTTCCGTCGCCGTGCCGCTGATAAAACTCCTCCAACAGACGAGCCTTGCGGATCAGATTCTGCACGCTGCCGTTTCGGCTCAGGCTGCCGTCGTGGCTTCGTCGGTAGCAGAGGATCTTCGGCACGCTGACGAACGGGCGATGCAGGCTCATGCGAAGCCACAAATCGTAGTCCTCGGCGGCCTCGAGCCCCTCGTTGAATCCTCCCGCCTCCAGCAAGGCCTCCCGGCGCGCGACGACGCACGAAGTATGGATGAAGATGCTCGCGAACAGCGGCGCGGTGACGCTTCCGC
>CAZKCX010000056.1:0-16321 GCA_964550865.1 uncultured Planctomycetales bacterium | reverse complement strand
CGTTTGCGGTGCCCGCGCAAGACCGTGCCGTGGGCGTCGATGGTCTTGAAATCGCTGTAGGCCATGGCCGCTTCCGGATGGTCGAGCACCGCCTGGGTGACCTCGGCGAGGAACTCGGGCAGCCAGATGTCGTCGGAATCGAGGAACGCCACGAGGGGCGTATTCGCCTCGGCGATGGCATGGTTCCTGGCCGCGGCCGCGCCTTGGTGCTCCTGACGAAGGTAGCGGATGACCTCCGGCCGCCGCCCGAGCATCTGGCGGGTGTCGTCGGTGCTCCCGTCGTCCATGACGATGACCTCGAAATCGTACAGGGTCTGAGCGGAGATGCTATCCAGCGTCGATCCGAGGAATCTAGCGCGGTTGTAGGTGGGAACAACCACACTCACAAGGGGGCTGGGCATGACAACACCTATCCGGATCCATCCGATTGCGGTGGACTATGTGCGGCGACAAACTAGTCTGTCAGAGCCCGACGAAGAATCTACGACGTGCCGCGCCGGCCCTCCCAACGCGAGCAGATGATCGTGTGTGAGATTCTAGGCCTCCGACCGCGCCAAGGAAACCGCCTTCCCTACATCTACCCGCCGCAGGTGACGGTGCATTATGTGCGCGTTTCGACGAGCGTTCAAGCACAAAGTCATGAATCCGCCTCGATGACGTCGATTCGCCCTCGCGGGACGGTTCCGTCCCCTTGACATTCGCCGGCGCACCCATTAGTAAATGTGATTCCTTGTAGCACGCTTCGGCAAGCGGTTGCATTCTTAATTCGTCGTATGGACCGGCACGGCACATTGGGAGGCGGTCCTGAGATGGCTAGTACGAAATGCGGCGCGGAACCTGGAGCGGCATGACCCTCCAAAAAAAGTTACCGTAGGAATGACGCAATGATTCAGGTAAAGAATCTCTGCAAAATGTACGGGCCCGTCAAGGCCGTCGACGACATCTCCTTTCACATCAAGGAAGGGGAAATCGTAGGCTTCCTCGGGCCGAACGGCGCGGGAAAGTCCACCACGCTGCGGATTCTGACATGCTATATCCCGGCGACGAGCGGCTCGGCCTCCGTGGCGGGGTTCGACGTCTTCGCCGACTCCATGGAGGTCCGCAGACGGATTGGGTACCTGCCTGAGTCCGTTCCGCTCTATCCCGAGATGCGTGTGCGGGAGTATCTTACGTTCCGCGCGAAGCTCAAGGGCCTCGGCGCCGCCGAGCGACCGGCGGCCGTAGAGAAGGTCGCCCGCCGATGTCAGGCAATCGATTTCATCGAACGGCAGTGCGGCCAGCTCAGTAAGGGAATGCGGCAGCGCGTGGGGCTCGCTGAGGCGTTGATCCACGACCCGAAGGTGCTGATCCTCGACGAGCCGACCGTGGGGTTGGACCCCGCGCAGATCCGAGAGACGCGGCAGTTGATTCGCGATCTGGCCAAGGAGCACACGATTATCCTCAGCTCGCACATCCTGCCGGAGGTCGAAGCGACGTGCGAACGGACGATCATCATCGCGGCGGGCCGGATCGTCGCGAGCGGATCGCCGGACGAGCTGAAGCAACGGATCACCGCCAGCAGCCGACTGATCGCCGAGATCAAGGGAGCGGCCGACGCGGTGACGTCGGGCGTCAGCGGACTGGACGGCGTGGAGAAGGTGGAGGCAAGCCTCGTCGACGGCTGGAACCGCTTGATCATCGATTCGAGGGCCGGGAAGGATCCCCGCGAGGACATCTACGCCCTAAGCAGCAAGAACGGCTGGACCTTGCGCGAGATTCGGCGCGAGGTCGCCAGCCTGGAGGACTACTTCGTCCAGATCACAGCAAAGCAGAACATTGAACGGGAGGCCCAGACGGCGACGTAATCGCCCCGGGTCCCCGCCAGCCCTCTCGGCCGAGAGGTCCGACCGGTTTGAGGGCTGCTTTCAGGAGGTACGGTCGTGCGAAACATCTTTGCGATGACACAACGAGAGCTTTCGGCGTTCTTCTTCTCCCCGATCGCTTACGTGGTCTTGTTCGCATTCACGTTCATGGTCGGGCTGCTGTTCGTCTTCTTGACGAGGAATTTCGCCCCCGGCGAGGAGGCATCCCTGCGGGATACCTTCATGTGGCTGCCGCCGCTGCTCTGTGTGGCGGTCCCGATCATCACCATGCGGCTGATGAGCGAGGAGTACCGCAGCGGGACGATCGAGCTGCTGATGACCGCCCCGGTGAGCGACGCGGAGGTGGTGGTCGGCAAGTTCCTCGGGGCGTTCCTTGTGTACCTCGTCATGCTGGCGTGCACGATCTTCTACGCGATCCTGCTGGGAATCTACGGCGATCCGGACGTGGGCCTGCTCATCAGCGGCTACTTCGGGCTCGTGCTGGTCGGGGCGCTGTTCACGGCCATCGGGCTGTTCTTCAGCTCCATCACGCGGAGCCAGATCATCGCGGCGCTCCTCGGCGCGTTCTTCCTGCTGCTGGTAACGATCCTGGCCTGGATCATCGTCCAATACGCCGACGTGACCGGCTCGCTGCGCCTCGTGCTCCAGATGGTCTCGGTGATGGAGCGCTTTCTGTACTTCAACCGGGGGCTCGTGGACCTGAATAACCTGGTATTCTTCTGCGGCGGAACGGTGTTCTTCCTGTTCCTCGCGGTCAAATCCGTGGAGTCGCGACGATGGCGGTAGACAACGACAACAAGCAGCAAGAGCAGCAGAAGGCCCCGGGCGAACCGATGCTCCGGTTCAAGGGCCGACAGTGGATCGTGGGCGTCAACGTGCTCATCATGACGCTCTTGGCGGCCGGGTTGCTCGTTTTCGCGAACTACCTGGCGTTCACGTTCAACCAGAAGAGCGATTGGACGTCCTCAGGCATCAACAGCCTCAGCGAGCAGACGCGAAAGCTCATGGACGGCCTCGACAAGAAGGTCTGGCTGACGAGCCTGTACCGGACCTTCCAGGACCCGGAGATGGAGAAGCAGCACGAGATGTTCCGTACGTCCGTCGAGGACATCCTCGAGTTGTACCAGACCGAGGCGCGCACCCAGGTCGAGGTCCGCACCGTCAACCCGGCTCGGGATCGCGACGAGGTCCTCACGCTGGTCGAAAGGCTGCGGAAGAAGGATGCCTACCAGGGCGAAGCCGAGCAGCACAAGGCCATCGTGGAGGCGTTCAATACGAAGCTCGCCGCCGAGATCCTCGCCTTGCTTCAGAAGGAAGGCGAGACCCTGGAGGCCGCGATGCAGAAGAACCGCAAGCTCCAGGAGGTTCGGGAGTACACGGTCATCCTCATGAACTGTCAGGCACTGTCCCAACGGCTCCAGAACGTCAAGGAGAACGTGCGGGCGCTGCTCAGCGACGATCTGCCCAAGTACTCCGCGGCCGTCGACCCCATCAAGTCCTTCTACGATCAGTTCAAGGCCGCGATGACCGAGGCCGGCGAGTGGATGGCCCAGGTCGACAAGTGGTCGAAGCGCTATGAGGTCAAGGTCGCGGAAAGCAAGGCGTTCTTTGCCCAGGCTTCCAAACGCTACGAGCCGGTCGTCAAGCAGGTGGAGGCACAGCTCGAAAAGGCCAAAGACCTGCCGCAGCTCAAGCTGGAGGAGCTGGACCGTCAGGTCCGCCCCGACACGATCATCGTCGAGACCGAGGAAGAGGCCAAAGTGCTGACCTTCGACGACGTCTGGCCGCCCAAGCAGCGAGGGCAATTCGGCCAGGCGATGGGCAACCGCTTCGAGGATCGCCGCAACGCCGCCGAGGTGGAGATCAGCTCGGCCATCCTCCAGCTGACGGAGAAGAAGCAGACGGCCGTCGTCTTCGTCCGACACGGGGGCCAGCCGCTGTTCTTCGGCGGGAATCCCATGATGGGCGGCGGACAGGCCCTGTACGGCGGGGCGAAAGAACGGCTCGAGCGGGCGAATTTCCTGGTGAAAGAGTGGGACCTCGCCACGAAGAAGGAACCCCCGGAGTTCGAGGAGGACGAGAACCCCGATCGCATCATCTGGGTCCTCCTCAAGCCGGAGGCCCAACAGCCGCCGCCGAACCTCCCACCGCAGATGCGTCAGCGGCCGAAGATGTTCGGCCCGACCGAGCGTGAGGCCGTCATGGCCGCCCTCGGCGATGATCCTCGCGTGCTGGTCTTCGCGGGATGGGTCCCGCCGCCGCGAAACCCGATGATGATGGCCTCGCCGCCCACCTATGAATACAACGACTGGCTGAAGGAACAGTGGGGCCTGGAAGTCCGCTACAACTTCCCCGTGCTCCAGGCGTCGGCCGGCAGCGAGCCGGGCAAGCTGGTCTTTCGGGCCAACCCATTCCAGGTGACGCGATATACGCTGAGCGAGCACCCCATCGTCGAGCCGCTGAAGGGCCTGAAGGGTGTCTTCCCCGAGGCCGCTCCGCTGAAGCGGACGGACACGATTCCGGACGGCGTGACGCTGAACGACCTGATCATCGTGCCCAACCGCGAGGACATGTGGGCCGAGGCCGATCTCCAGGCCCTCGGAAAGGAGTACCAGCAGAAGCTCTACGTCGTGAAGGGCGAGATGGACATCTCGGGCCCCTTCGCGATCGGGGTCGCGGCGGAGCGGACACGCGAGGAGGAACCCGCGGGCAAGATCGTGGTGGTCTCCAGCCGGAGCTTCGCGACCGACCAGGTCGCGCTGCAACGAGGGCTTGTGCAAACCGCGCAAGGGTTTGCCCTGATCCTCCAGAACCCGGCCAACATGGACCTGATGGTCAACGCGATCCACTGGCTTAACGACAACGAGGGACTTATCGGCAAGGGCATTGAGAGCCGCGACATCCCACGACTGGATCAGCTCGAGCCTGGGACGGGCCTGACGGTGGCCCGAACGCTGGCCGTAGGCGTCTGGCCGGCCTTGGCGCTGGTCGCCGGTCTGGTCGTTTGGTTCGTACGAAGGAGGTAGCCCGAGAATGAACGTCAAGACGACGATTGTTCTGGCGATCGTGCTTATCGTCGGCGTGGGTACGTATCTGATTCTCAGCCCCAAGACCCCGACCGTAGCCGAGCGGGATGCACGCCCGCCGGAGGCCGAGCCCGAAGCGCTCTACGAGCTGTCGCAGCTCGTCACGTTCGAGGTCGAACGTCCCGGTAAGCCCAAGCTCGTCTTTGAGAAGCCTCCGGTCGAAGGCAAAGACGACGAGTACGGAGATTGGCAGTTCGTCGAGCCCGTCCAGGCAAAGGCCACAAACTGGGAGGTGAACTCGTTCGCCGACAAGTTCAAGGCCCCGAAGGTGCGCCAGAAGTTCACCCCCGGCGAGGACGGCTTCCCGCCGGCGGAAAAGATCGGGCTGACCAAGCCGAACGCGGTGATCACCGTCACCGACAAGAAGGGCGCGACCAAGACGATCCAGGTGGGCGACCGTGTGCTCGGCGGCGAAGAGACCTACATCAAGGTCGCCGGCCAGGACAAGGCCTGCGTCGCCGAGATCGACGTCCGCGACGACCTCAAGAAGGAGGTCGAGAAGTTTCGCAGCAAGGATCTGTTCAGCTTTGACAAATCCAAGGCCGTCCAGGTCGAGATCGTCCACGAGGGCAAGACGTACTCCCTGGTGAAGTCCAAAGAAGACAAGTGGGTGCTCGACAAGCCCGTCAAGGCCGTCGCCGACGCGTCCAAGGTCGACAGCCTGCTGAACGACATCCGGTACATGCGGGTGGACGAGTTCGTCAAGGACGACCCGGAAGACCTCAAGCCCTTCGGCCTCGAGAAACCCAAGACCCGCGTCGAGGTGACGATCGAGACGAAGGTCAAGAAGAAGGAGAAGGAAGAGGACAAGCCGACGACCACCAAGGCGGCCCGGCCCAAGTTCGAAACCAAGCGGTCGACGCATTCCCTCCTGCTCGGTGGGGCGAGTGACCTTAAGGGCGAGGAGTTCTACGTCAAGCTTGGGGGCAAGCCCTGGATCGCCAGCGTGACCAAGAGCAACCGGGACAAGATCCTGCCCAAGCCCGATGAGTGGCGGGACAAGAAGGTCACCCAGGCCAACGTCCTCGACGCGACCAAGATTCAGCTGACCGTCGGTGCCGGCAAGGCCGTCCTCGAGAAGAAGGGCGGCGCGTGGCGGATGGTCTCGCCCAAGAGCGGCAAGGCCGAGCAGAGCGCTGTCAGCGACCTCCTCAACGCCGTCAAGAATCTCAAGGCCAGCGGATGGGAGGAGCAGCCCAAGGACAAGGCCGCGCTCGGCCTGGACAAGCCGCGGGCGGAGATCGTACTTGACATCAAGGGCCAGACGACGCCCGAGCGGCTTGTCGTCGGCGGCGACACCACGTCGGGGCTGCTGACGTACGTTCATCGAGCGGACAGTGCCTCGGTGGCGGTGGTGAAGCGCGACGACGCCAAGAAGCTCCTCGCCCCCGTGTTGAGCTATCGGGACCGTGGCGTACTGAGCTTCTCCAAGGCCCGGGCCGACCGCATCGAGGTCAAGCAGAAGGACAGCAAGGTCGTGCTCGAGAAGCAGAAGGGCACGTGGAAGATGGTCCAACCGGTCAAGGCCGAGGCGGATTCGGCCGCCGTCAACGACCTGCTGGCCGAGATGAGCTCGGTCAAGGCCGAGGCGGATTCGGCCGCCGTCAACGACCTGCTGGCCGAGATGAGCTCGCTCAAGGCCGCCCAGATCGCCGGCGAGGGGGACCTCACCAAGTACGGGCTGGACAAGCCGGAGGTCGTCGTCGGCGTGCGCGTGTCGCCGCCGCCGAAATCCAGGAAGGCGCCGACCACGACGACCAAGGCGGCCACGAAGCCGGCCACCAAACCCGCGAAGCCGCCCAAGCCGAAGACCTACACGGTTCACGTCACGCGGAAGGGCGACGACGTCTTCGCCGTGTTGCCGAAGGGCAAGCTCGTCTACAAGCTGACCAAGACGGCGCACGCGAATCTCGTCGGGGAGCTGCACGATCGCACGCCCATGACGTTCGAGACGAGCAAGGTCACGGGCGTCGAGGTGCTCGGCGGTGAGAAGCCGCTCCGCTTCGCGAAGAAGGGCGACAAGTGGTCGTACGTGCCCGATCCGCACCTGACGATCGACCAGCAGAAGGTCAAGGACCTCGTCAAGGCGATCCACGACGTCAAGGCCGAGCGCTATGTCAGCTATCAGGCGAAAGACCTCAAGCCCTTCGGCCTCGACAAGCCCGACCTGACCGTGGTCGTCAAGACCGAGGACAACAAGACCGTGACGATGCTGCTGAGCCAGGCCGATGCCAAGGGTCTGCGAAAGGCGACCCTCAAGGCCAAGCCGGATGCGAGGAAGGTCTTCCTCGTCGGCAAGGACGACGTCAAGAAGCTCACCAAGAAGATCGCGGACTTCGTCAAGGGCTGATCGACCGGCGGACTATCTTCGGGCGGGCAGGAGGCCGGACGATCGCTGTCGCGGAGGGCCGTCCAACGCCGCGCGAGAAGTTCATCAGCGAGCCGATCACGCCCGTTCCGGGCACGGCCGATCGTGGCGCGATGGGGCGCGGCGAACCGGGTCTCCCCGAATGGTTCCTCTGGCGCGATCGCGAGGTCGTCGTCGCCGAGGTCCTCGAGGTCTGGAAGGAATCGCGCCCGGAACGCCACACCGTCGGCGAGCTGTACCTCCGCAAACACTGGTACCGGATCCGAGCCGACGACGGCTCGGTTTTGACGATCTACTTCGAACGACAAGCCCGCGTGAAATCCCAGGCCAAGAAGCGCTGGTGGCTGTATACGATCGCCGAGGCCTCCCCTCCGGCGTAGGCCTCACCGATCCCCCTGCAACTCGATACAATGCGCCGACCCAGACGCGTGCGGTCGGCCGCTGCGGCGATGCCACCGCCCATTCGGAGAAGACCTCATGCACGGCGCGATCCTGACAGTGCTCCTCCTTGCGCACGCACCTTCGGCCGAGTGCCAGACGACCACGAAGCCTTCGTCCACGGGCATCGACGCGTCAGCCTATCCGTCGCTCCAGGCGGCGCTCGACGCCAACCCGGGACGCATGATCCGTGTCCCCTGCGGTGACCATCGAATCTCCAAGAAACTGCGGATCGCCTCGGAGGGCACGGGGCTTTGCGGCTTCGGGCGGATCGTGCAGACCAACCCGGCCGCGCCGATCATCGAGATCGAGCACGCACGCGACGTGCGAATCCACGACCTGACGCTGACCCGCGCGGAAGGCAAACAGCAGGCCACCGCCAACGGCGTGTTCTGTTGGGACAGCCACGACGTCACCTTGGAGCGACTCCGCATCGTGGGCAATCGCTCGGGATCCGCGGCCATCGAGCTCCGCGAGGCGAGCGGCTGTACCGTTCGCGACTGCCGCATTGTGGACTACAAGCGAATCACCATAGACGATCGAACCGGCAGCGAGCATTACGGCTACGCCTTCCACTGCATCGACGGCACGGGGGTCCTCGTCCGCGAAAGCCGCGGGACGGTCCTAGAGGGCAATCGCATCGTCGAGCGAGACCTCCTCCCCACACGAGAGATCAAGAAGCGCCACAAGCTCGGCACGCTGACCAAGGGCCGACACCCCTCGTCGCCGGGCACGCTCGCGTTGAAGGCCTTCCTTCGCGGCTACGTCAACAACTGGCATCAGGGTTCGGCCATCGTCGTGACCGGACCGACGAAGACCTCGCACACGCGTATAACAGGCAACACGATCGTCAACGCCGCCCAGGGTGTCGATCTGCATTGCGACCGGTTGGTGTGCACCGGCAACGTGATCGACCACGCGATGATCGGCATCAAGGCTACGCACGGGTCGCGCAATCTGCTGATCGCGAACAACCTCATCACGCACGTCGATCTGTGGGGCATCCTGCTGAACCCCGGCACGGCGTCGCACGAGGCGGAGCCGGCAGAAGGGGATACGCCCGCACGGCCGGCGAATGTGGACGGCGGGACAATCATCGCGAACAACCTCATCACCGACTACGGGTTCGGCCACGAGTATTGGAACTGGGGCGGCGCCACCAGCGACCAGGGCGGGAGCTACGCGATCGCGATTCGCGACGGCCAACTGCCGACGAACCCCCCGCTGCGGGACGTGCTCTTCCACGGCAACATGGTGTACGACACGGGACGGGACAAGGTGCTCGTCGACGGGAAGCCGACCGTCGTCGGGCCGCGCTATCGGTACGCGGTCTTCGTCGGCTCGTGGCATGGCAAGGGCTACCGCGACGCGAGCTTCCCAAAGGGCCTGCACTTTCTCGGCAACGTGTTTCACCCCGGCACGAAGGGCGTGGCGAACGTCTCGCTCGAGCCATAGCTTCGGACCGCCCAAGCTACTCGTATCCAAGCGTGAACGGTGCGTCCGGGGAACACCTTTGATGGGGGTGGCCCGTCGCGTCAGCGGTGGGGAACGCGAATTCCGGTGGGGAATCGAAACTCGACTACAGGGCAAGCCAAAGCGGCGTCAAAACGCCGCACTCCATCGTACCGACATGAAGCTGGGTGGCCCATCGCTTCAGCGATGGGGAACGCGAATCTTCGATCGAATTCGTGTCCCACCTGATAAGGTGGCCCCCCACCTCTAAAGAGGTGGGCCGCCCAAGCTCCGCTGGATTTCACGGCAGTCCTGCAGACAGACTACCCCAGTGCCGCGCCCACCACGGCGCGGAGCTTCTCGAACGACGTCTTGGCGACCACCTTCGGATCTTGCTTGGCGTGCTCGGGGTTGAACAGCTCCACCGACAGCGGCCCGGCGTACCCGATGGCGCGGAGGTCTCGGACAAGCTGCTTGAGCGGGGCGATCCCGTCGCCGGGGTAGATGCGGTTCTTGTCGCGGATCTTGTCGCGCGGCGGGTCGGCCGGGTAGTCGTTCATGTGGAACCCCGCCAGCAGGACCGGGTTGAGCTTTCGCACGTCGGCCAGCTTCGATCCGCCCGTATAGAGGTGGAACACATCGGGCAGGATGCACGCCTTGGGATGATGCGTCTCGATGGCGACGCAGACCGCCTGACCGAGACGATGCAGATTCTTGGCGAATCCCCAGACCTCGACCGCCGGGACGACGCCGCAGCGATCACCGATCTCGAGCAACGCGCGATACCTTTCGGCGGCCGCAAGGAGACTGACGCCCGCCACGTTTCCGCAAGGCGGCGCGGCGATGTGCGTGCAGCCGATCTCGGCGAGCATGCCCATGTGACGTTCGGCCTGCTCCAGCGCCTTCTCGCGCTGTCCTTGGTCGTCCACCATCCATCGATGAAACGCGATTGCGCCGACGGCGGCCAATCCGCGATCCGCAAGCTGCGTCTTGAGATCCTTCGTCGAGCCGCCGGCCTTGAGGAAGCGTTCGATCTCGTCGACCCACAGCTCGACGGCGCGGAAGCCCGCGTCGGCGGCGATGTCCAGCGTTTCGTTGACGGGCAGCTTGTGGCCACGAAGCGTGCTCGTGTTAAGGCAAAGCCGGAAGAGCGCGTCGGGATTCTTCGTGCGTTCCGCGGCCTCTACCGTGTGCAGCGAAGCGGCGGCCAAAGCCGAGCCGGCCGCACCGCCGGTGCGCAAGAAGCGTCGACGCGTCACGGAATCATTCATCGTTCCTCTCCCTACGAATCCAAGGGCATGCCCGGACGTCCCGGTGCGGGCAGCTGTCCCCAAGTCGAGAGGCGAGAGGATACGGCCTCCGCGAATCCCTGCCAAGCCCCACGAACTGAACGCGCAAAGTGGGTGACCCATGGCCTCAATGGGGGGGGCATTCTATGTCGAATTCGTGTCCCCCACCTCTAAAGAGGTGGGCCACCCAACAAGAGGTGGGGCACCCAGATAAAGGTCATCTCTGATGCACTGCTTTGTGTCTTACCGAACCAGCCTGAACCAACCGTAGCGAATAGCGTGGCCAAGCGCGCCCCCCTGCCGATACAATGCCCTACGCCATCGTCCGAAGGCGCGGCATCCCCTCCGGCCGATGCCCGTGGACATACGCGAATCTATCCAACGACACGATGGGCTCAGGAGACCGAACATGGAGCGACATCACGAAACGATAGGCCTGGTGGCGGCATGCTGCATGGTAGCCCTGGCCGGCAGATGTGCGTTTGCGTTGGGCAGCATCGCAAAGGACGGGACCGCGCAGGCCGTGATCGTCGTGGCCAAGGACGCGATCGCGCCGGAGAAGCATGCCGCAGCAGAACTGGCGAGCTTTCTCAAGCAGGTCACGGGCGCGTCGTTTGACGTTGTCAACAGCGCGCCAGCGGGCAAGACGAGGCTGCTGGTCGGACCGCACGCGGCCAAGCTAGCCGACAAGGGCTTCACCACCGATGGTCTCGGCGCCGAGGGCATCGTGATCCGAACCGTGGGTGACAATCTGATTCTCGCGGGCGGACGGCCTCGCGGCACGCTCTATGCGGTGTATACGTTCTTGGAGGATTGTGTCGGCTGCCGCTGGTGGTCAAGCAAGGCCAGCACGATCCCGAAGAAACCGACGTTGGGCGTGGGTCCGATGAAGATCCGCTACGTCCCGCCGCTTGAGTACCGCGAGTCGTTCTGGTTCGACGCCTCCGACGGCGACTGGGCCGTCCGCAACAAGAGCAACGGGCACAGCGTCAACGTCGGCGAGAAGCGCGGCGGCAAGCACATCTATCAAGGGTTCGTGCACACGTTCTTCCCACTCATCCCGCCGCAAAAGTACTTCAAGGACCATCCCGAGTGGTTTAGTGAGATCAACGGCAAGCGGAAACACGAGCGGGCCCAACTCTGCCTGACCAATGAGGAGATGCGGGCGGAACTCATCAAGAACCTCAAGGAGCGCCTCCGCAAGAACCCCAAGGCGACCATCGCATCCGTCTCGCAGAACGACTGGCACGGCTACTGCACCTGCCCGAAGTGCAAGGCCATCGACGAGGCCGAAGGTAGCCCGGCCGGCACGATGCTCCGCTTCGTCAACGCCGTGGCCGAGGCCATCGAGGAGGAGTTCCCGCACGTCGCGATCAGCACGCTGGCGTATCAATACACCCGAAAGCCGCCGAAGATCACGAAGCCGCGGGACAACGTGATCATCCGGCTGTGCAGCATTGAGTGCAGCTTCGCCGTTCCGCTGGAGCATCCGCGCAACAGCAAGTTCCGCGACGACATCCTCGGATGGGACAAGATCTGCGACCGGCTCTACATCTGGGACTACACGACCAACTTCCGCCACTACGTCCTTCCGCACCCGAACCTCCGAGTGCTCGCGCCGAACGTCAAGTTCTTCGTGAACCATGGCGTCAAGGGCATCTTTGAGCAGGGAGCGTATCAGTCGTACGGGTCGGAGATGGCCGAGCTGAAGGCGTGGGTGCTCGCCAAGCTGCTCTGGAACCCGAAGCGCGACGGCCAGAAGCTGATCGATGAGTTCGTCCAGGACTACTACGGACCGGCCGGCAAGTACGTCCGGGCATACCTGGAGATGATGCACGACGCCGTGCTGGAGACCGGGGACAAGCTCGGCTGCTTCTCGCCGGCGGACGCGGAGTTCCTCTCGGCAAAGAACCTCAGCAAGGGAATGGAGCTGCTGGAGCAGGCGGAGGAGGCGGTGAAGGACAACCCGGACCTCCGCCTTCGCGTGCAGGTCGCGCAGCTTCCGATCGTCTACGCCTGCATGCGGCGATGGTATCCGCTCCGTCAGGAGGCCAACGAGCAGGGCATGGCCTGGTTCGTCGAGGATACGCTGCAGGGCGCATACGACCGATTCATGAAGGTCGCCAAGACGATCCATATGACGCACATCAGCGAACGGGGCGGCATGGAGCAGCTCAAGCAGATCGTAAACCAGCCGAAGCGAAAGGCGTGCGGCCCGCCCCCGGGCTGCGAGAACCTTTCGGCGGACCGTTGGGTGGACTTCCAGGACTCGCTCTTTCGGCTGTCCAAGGTGGGTCAGTGGTCGAAGCTCGCCGCGGACGCGAAGGCGTCCGACGGCGTCGCGGCCTACATGCCGGGCGACCACCACGAGTGGGCGGTGTCGAAGCCGCTTGGTTGCAAGCTCGTGAAGGAGTCCGCGGGCAAGCCGATTCGCTGCAAGATCGCGGTTCGCTGCGACGTCGCGGGCGAGAAGGGCCGCGCCTTCACGGCCGGCATCTACGACCCCGAGAAACGGCGGGGCGTCGCCCACCTCGTCGCGCAGGCCAAGGACGCCGGCGGCGGGGAGTATCGCGTGTATGACCTCGGCGCGCACAAGCTGACGCCGGAGATGTACGCCTGGGTGGCCCCGGCCAAGAACCCCGACGACGTCAAGGGCGTCTGGGTCGATCGGATCTGGCTCGTGCGCGAGTAGTACGCGCGCTCCATCCGTCCCGGCTGCCGCAACTTGATGACGCAGACAACCGGCGATGCCCGAGCCGCGGCATTCATGCCGCGCGGTGCTTCCGCTCCGGATGAATCCGGCGGCTCGGGCTGATCGACGAACGACGCATGGAATCCGGCAGCGGGGCGGATCGATCTCGGAACGCATGGCTGACCTGAAACCCTCTGACGGCGTACCGCCGAATCCTACCGAACTGACCGTTCGCGCCGTCGTGCTGGGCGTGGTGCTCGCCATCGTGCTGGCCGCGGCAAACGCCTACCTCGGGCTGTTCGCCGGCATGACGGTCTCGGCCAGCATCCCGGCGGCGGTCGTGTCGATGGGCATCCTGCGGGTATTGCGGCGCGGGGGAATCCTCGAGAACAACATCGTGCAGACGGCGGCGTCGGCGGGCTCTTCAAGCTCGCCGAGTCCGGCCTGCGGCTATGGACGGGCGTCCTCGAGCTTGCGGGGCGCCTAGGCGGGGGCATCGCCTACTTCGGATCGAACCTGAGCCCGGCCTTGCTGTCGGTCGGCTACATCGTCGGGCCGAAGATCGCGGTGCTGATCTTCCTGGGCGGCCTGGCGAACTGGCTGATCGCGATCCCCCTTTGCGCGGTGCAGCTCGATTGAAAAGGGGGACAGGCTACTTTTCTGTGGGCATACCCATGCGAGGCTGAATCGCAGCGAGGAGTACTTCCTTGTGCGCTGCCTGAGGACGATTATTGTAGAAAAGTAGCCTGTCCCCCTTTTCCCCGCTCTTGCCGCATCGCATCTCGGATGGTTCGCCGCACGGTCTTTCCCGCCATGCAGGCCGAGATGTGTCCCTGCGGGATCTCGTAGTAGCGGATGCGCGGAAATCGCTCGACGAATTCCCGGGCCAGGTCGATGCGGAAGTAGTCGTCGTGCATCCCGTTGATCATGACGAGCCGCGCCTGGGCGTCGCGCAGGATGCGATCGGCCTCGGTGCCGATTTGCATCAGGTCGAGCGGGCATCGTTCGAGGAACCCCTCGTCGACCATTCGCCGGAAGCCCGTCTCGGTGATGCAGTGGACGAGATCGAGATGAGCGATCATCGCGATATTCAGGTCGTAGCTCGCCGACAGCGCGGCCTCGACCGTGCCGACCACGCCGCCGAGGCTCGAACCGACCAACACGACGTGGCGATACCGACGCCGATAGAGACGTGCGAGGGCCCGGACGGCCATCATCCCGTCGCCCACGAGCGTGAGGAACCCGCCCATGGTCGACATGATGCGATGGATGTCCGAAGGCCTGCGATGGGCCGTTGCATGGTAGCAGATCAGGTCGGCGGGCAGATGGTCCTTGCGGTCGGCGAGCAGGAGCCGACGAAAGGAAAGCTCGTTGGGAATCTCGCCCAAGCCGTGATGATAGATGATCAGCCGCTCACCCTCGTACCCACGGAGAAAGACATTGCAGGTGGTCCGGGCGATCTCGCCGCCGCGATCGATCTCGATCGTTTGGGAATAGGATGGCCGGGCCTTGCGGCCTTGCCCGTTTGCCGACTTGGTTCGCCCGTCGGGAATCGGACTCAAGCGGGCCTCGTGCTTCAAACGGGCGCGCAAGCGATCGTAGAGGCTGTCGCGGAAGTCGGCGTCGGTCGTGTCACCGAAGAACGGACCGTAGCGGCGCGCAGCCCAATAGGCCACCCCGCGATCCATCAGTCGTGCCAGAGGCCCCCACATTCGCGAGTCTCCCATGCGTTCTCCGACGCATCCGTTGGCCGCAGTTGCCTCGCGGGTCAGGCAGAGAGCTTCGTGAGGGCGTTCTCCTCGGCGTAGGCGTCGAGGATCTCGCCGAAGTAGACGCGGTGATAGTCACCGCTCTTGTACGCGCTGTTCTGAATCTCGCCCGCAAGCTCGGTGGGCATGACGTCGTTATGGTGCACGACGCGACACTCGTAGTTGATCACGCATTCCTCGATCAGGGGTGCGTTGACGCTCCGGCCCTGGGCGGCGGTGAGCTTCAAGGCATCGAACTTGTCATAGTCCCTCCCCGACTTCGTCCCGCAGAAGGCGACCGCTTCCTTAAGCGAGGGCGGAGGAACATTGACCGTGAAGTCTCCGGTCTTCTCGATGCACTGGTACGTATACCGTGAAGGCCGAACGAGAACGATCCACATCGGCTTGCCCCAGATAGAGCCTACCGTACCCCACCCGATCGTCATGGCGTTCGGGCGGTTCTCGGCGTCGTAGGCGGCCAGGAGCAGACCGCCGCCGGTCAACGCCCGCATGACCTCCGGGAAGTGACTCGTATAGGGGATGTCTGTCTTTGCCATGATCCACGTCTCCTCCCATGTTTTAGACGATCCGTTTGCACCCAGCCTACGGCCTAGTGCGGCCGAGTTCCAGCGCAACCTTTTGTCAAGGTCTGTCAAGGCAGGTTGTTTGGTCTTGGAGCTTCGGAGGGACAATCGAGCCGTATTCCCTTCGGACGGAATCAGCTCCTACGAGCTTGACATCAAGCCCCCAATGGAAGATATGTCCCCTTGGTGGCCTTCCTGGAGAGGGGCGTTCATCCACGGACGCCGAGGGCCGGCGAAGCGCCTGCGCCCCAATCAAGGTCACGAAGTACTTCAAGGGGAAAAGTCACGGAGGGACTCTGAGTGAAGGATTCGCTTGCCTTACCGAGATCGCAGGTCCTCCGCGCCCTTCCGTTCCTCTTGCTACTGCCCGTAAGCATTTCTTTCGCTGGAGAGTACGCGCCGTACGTCTACGGGCGATGGCACCAAGTCGACCCTGGCACGGGGGCAAACGTGGAGTATCTGGCCGTCCATCCCGAAGACCCGAACACCGTCGTCTGCAGTAGTGACGCCTGCGGCATGATGGCCACCTGTGATGGGGGAAAGACCTGGGCGTTCGCCAATCGAGGCCTCGTCGGTGCGGGGTTCCAGGTCGACAGCGAGATCGTCTATGCCAACGGCAGGCCGAACTCCTGCCTGGCATGGGACCCCATTGATCCGAACTTCATCTTGGCCGTAGCCAAAGGTCACCTGGTGCGAGGTAAGCTTACAAAGGGATCGCCCCCTCGGGTGGAATGGGAGGCGTTCGGGGAAACGTAACCGTTCAGCCCTCAGGCAGGTTGGGGAACCAAGGAAGGCATGGGGG